>CAZEXF010000001.1:0-23044 GCA_964516855.1 uncultured archaeon
TATCCGACGATCTCCCCGTATTTGTCGACGTCAACGTTCCTCAGGCGGAGGAACACCTTGTAGGGAGTGTAACCGAACTTCGCCAGGTCGGCGATCATATAGAACTTCTGGATCACCCCGATCTCTTTCAGGCGGCTGATCCTGTAATTGACCACCTGCTTGCTCAGGCCGACCCTCTTCCCGATCGCCGAGGCGCTCTTCCTGGCGTTAACGTCCAGTTCGTAGAGTATCTTCCTGTCCTTCAGGTCAAGCTTCGCGTACTCTTCCCTTGAGCGCTCTATCTTAACCATGTTTTACATTTTCGATCTTTTATTTATAAAATTTTCCTTTTTGACAAAAAAATTAAACGGAAGTTTTTAAAAAAATGGAGAAAATGATAAATTATTGATTCCGGGAGGTGGGAACATGGGAGACAGTTCCGTTGGCGAATGCTGCGAGGCCTGCTGCATAGTGGGGGCAATATATTGGATAGCGAACAACTGGGAATGCGAAGGAGCGGAAGCGAGAAACGTGTCCCATGGGGACATCAGCCCTCCGGCGGTGACGGAAGTGATGGAACCGGAAGACCCGGGCTTCCTCCTGAGGCAGATCAGGAAATATCAGACGGACATAGGGCCGAGGATGAAGGAAAGGCTGGGGAAGCAGGACATCTGCAGGTTCGAGCCCACCTGTTCCGAATATGCCAGGCAGTCCATCGAGAAATACGGCAGTTTCAGGGGATCCCTCATGACGATCGGGAGGCTGTTGAGATGCAACCCGTTCTCGAAGGGAGGGTATGATCCCGTCAGGTGACCATGGATACGTCAACATTTATTAAAGTTGGCATGCTCTTAAAGATATGGGAGAGGATCAGTGCAGGGGAAGAACGTATAAAGGAGACGTGCTTGTCGAAGACTTTCTGGATACTCCTGTCAGTTTTAAAAAGGGGGATAAAATGGTCTTCTGTGAATACCTGATCGATGATTACAGGTGCTCCGCCGGCGGAAGGAAAGGGACGCTCCCCAGGTGCGATAAATTATGAACATTCTGGAATAAGTAAGATTAATAAAATTTCATCCATTAAGCCTTTTCATGGGAATGGATTATAAGAAGGCAGGAGTAAACCTAGAGCTTGGAAATGACGCCTCGCAGGTTCTGTACAATGCCTCTCGGCTGACATGGAAAAACCGCAAAGGCATGTTTGGAGAGGTAGAGGAATTATTTTCTGATTTTTCCGGGCTGAGAGGGATCCACGTGGGCGGCCTCCCCGAAGGGACCTACATGAACATGAATTTCGACGGAGTTGGGACAAAAATAGAGATCGCCGAAAGGCTGAAAAGGCACGACACGATTGCCTACGGCCTGTTCGAGATGGTATGCGGGGATGCCGTCATAAGGGGAGCGGAACCCGTGATGGTGGGCTCAATCCTCGACGTCAACAGCCTGGGGACGGATGAAAAGTCTCATATTGATTTCGTGAAGCAGCTGGGCGAGGGATACGTGAAAGCTGCCGAGGAAGAAGGGGTGGCCGTAGTAAACGGTGAGATTGCGGAATTAGGCGCCAGGGTCACCGGATACTGCCCACTTCCGGGATTTCCGACAAGGTTCAGGCAGGCAATGAAATATCTCACCAAAGGCGAAATGCCGAATCTTCCCGGATTCAATTACAACTGGGGAGCCGGAGTCGTATGGGTTGCCAAAAAAGACAGAATGATCACGGGGAAAAGAGTCGAGGAGGGGGATATTCTGATCGGTTTGAAGGAGAACGGTCCCAGAAAAAATGGGCTCTCTCTTTTCAGAAAGGTATTTGAAATGGCCTACGGAAGGGAATGGCACGAAGTCGAATACGACGGAAAGACTCTGGGAGAAGCGGTGTTGACGCCAAGCGTTGTATACACCAAAGCGATCGTGGAGATGTTCGGCGGATATGACAGAGATCCGAAAGTCGATATTCACGGCATCGCCCACATCACCGGAGGCGGGATTCCGGAGAAGATGGGAAGGATGCTGAAGCCGTCCGGCCTGGGGGCGGATATCTTTGATCCTTTTGATCCTCCTAAAATAATGCTGCATTGCCAGGAAATGGGGAGTGTGACGGACAGGAAAGCCCACAGGGCATTGAACATGGGACATGGGATGATAATAGCCGTCGCGCCGAAAAATGAGCCTAAGACTGTCATCCAAACGGCAAAAAAGTACGGCGTGGAGGCAAAGGTGATCGGAAAGGTGACAGGCGATCATGAGATAAGAATAAAAAACAAGGGAGCATTCAGTAACAGCGGTTCAACAGGTTATCTGGTCTTCTGATTTAGTCAAACGCTGGAAATTTATTTGAAAAATCGACGTCTATCGGTCTTTTTTTCTCCCCTCACTCCTGCCGCTCTCCCTCACGGGAGGGGGGTCAAATTCTCAGGAACCCTCACTTTTGGCCCGGAATTCATCTTCCATAATATATATTCTTTAGCATATATATTTTAAAGTATATTATTTTAATTATATTATATAAATTATATATTCTGTAATATATGATTTTTCATGCCTTTTTCAATATAAATTATGACTTACCGGTGGCAAACTATAACACTGTTATATTTACCTGATGTTTTTATTTACAAAGGCTTGAAGTATAGCGTTTTTTATTCCAACCATCAACAAGAAATCTAAGATCATCTGAAGAAAATTTCTTCTCAAGAATGTTAATTTTCGGATATATTTCAGTCCAATAGGGAATAAAAATATGTTCCAACGATATCACTTCAATCCCTTCCAATTCTACATCTTTTTTACAACATATGACAACATCAGCCTCGGAAATTTTGTGCCTATGTTTTATAAAATCGGATGATAGATACTCTATTTCAACCTTTATTTCTTTACCATCTTTCATCATAATGAAATCAGGTGTTTTATTCCATTGTTTTTTAATGATTTTTTCAAAACCTAATTTTTTGTAATTATTTTCAAACCAGTTGACAATTTTGCCCTCAGAATATGCAATTTTTTTCATTCCCATTCCTCTTCGCTCAGGGCTTTTTCCGCAAGTTCTTTGACTTTGTCTATTCCTAAATGAGTGTAAATCGTTGTCGTTTCTATATTTTTATGTCCTAACAATCCCTGTATTGAATTTAATGGGAGTCCCTTGTTTTGCATGTAGGTAGCGTAGCTGTGACGGAGAGTATGCGGGTGGACCTCTTCGGGTTTCCTTATCCCTGCAGCGAATGCGTACTGCTTGACAATTCTGCGAATATGCCTGTCTGAAATATAAAAGAGAAGACCTTCCCGGTTTTCGCCGATCCAGTTCTTTAAGTCCGCAATCAGTTTTGGATATGATATAGGAACATATCTATCTTTCTTGCCTTTTCCCTGGACAACCTTGATATTATCATTGATTAAGTCAATATCTTCAATTCTCAATTTTTGAAGTTCGCTATTTCTGAGTCCGAGATAAAACAGGCATTTCAGGATTAAATTATCTCTTTTATTAGAATAGGATGCCTTAAACATCTCTTTAACTTCTAACGGGCTTAAGAATCTAGGTAGTTTTTGGCCCATTTCACCACAATTTACTATTGATTTAGCCTATATATATACGCAGTATGCCGAATGTCCGAAAATGTATCTTTTCGGACATGGATTTTATGTATAGTTTATGATGAAATGTAAACCTCGCACGGGGGAAGTTGTCGTTTTCGGGGGTATTTCGCACGTTTGGGGTACCCCCGGAAGGGAAAGATTCTTTCGGGGGATGGTAGATCCCGGGAAATTTATATAACAGTGTTATATTATTTTTCGGAGGGTGTGGAAATATAACAGTGTTATGGATTTTCATCCGCGTGATGAATATAACAGCGTTATATGTTTTCCCCAAAAAGTGAGACTTCCGAATTCACTTCTTCCTTTTCTTTTCCTTCGAGTCCTTCTCGAATTTCTTCTCCACCTGGATGAGCTTCTTCTGCATGGCCTCCATGTTATGCGCGATGTCCCACCCGTCATTGGTCAGCTCCACCGTCTTTATCCTTCCCTTCTTCTCGAAATTGATTATACCCATGCTGTTAAGGACGTTGAGTATCTTGACGGTATGGGAATAGGTGCAGTCAGCCTCTTTCGAAAGAATGGTGGCGTACACGGGCTGTTTCGCGGTCTTCAGCGATATGAGGATCTTGGCGGGCTTCTCCCTCAGAAACATATCCTCCAACACCGGTTTTGCAGCCATGATAAGATTTATAACACGCAGAAATATAAATCTTATGTGAATATTAAAATTGTTACTTTCCAATGAATAAATCTAAATAGGTATATCATATTATATATTTTAAATAATATTTTTTATTAAGTATATTTTATAAAATATATACTCTGGAATATATTATATTTTCCCCCGAAAAAGTGAGGGTTAAATCCGGAAGTGAGTGAAAAAATCAGGGGAGACGGGAGAGAGAAAAATCCAAAGAAAACGACATACATAGAGCCCATTTTAATTCTGGAACAGGTCTTTTTTATAAAGATTTGAATAAAAATCTGGATTACAGCAATCATTTGAAGGTGAGAGTAACGTAGGATGATCTTTATGACGAAAGAAAACGACTACAAGCTGGCATTCAACTCGGAATTCGGCTATAAAATCTATATAGACGAAACCAACCCGGAAAACTACAAGAGTCCAAGAAAGCTCCTGAGGCAGATAGGAAAACTGAGGAAAGCGGGAGCGATCAACTCCCTGGAATTCCTGCCGGGATTCCCCGTCCTGGTCAGAGAGGACTGCATGGTGAAGGCAGGCCTGATGGAAAAGAAAAAGAGAAACCCCTACGACGGGGTCAATGAGATATTCATAGGCAGCCGTTTCAGAGAGCCGGAACTCTTCATAAAATTCAAAAACAAGGATTACTTTGACAGGGCACGTGATATAATTTACAAAAAAGAGGGGAGTGTGGGAGAAATGGGCGATTACATCAACGCGTCCGTGAGTGATTACAACTTCAGAACTCATAAAATAAAAAGGAAGATCGGTAAGATACTCGAGACGAACGGAAAGGTCGGAATCCGATTCCAAAGTAGTCTCCCCGAAAAGACCAAGAAAAGGATTCTGAAGTCATACAATAAGAAACTGAAATCCGTGGATACTCTGAATGAACTGGTTTCTTTCCATTGAAGGGAACGCCGAAAGGGACCGGATCATTTTCAGATGATCCTTTTTATTATTTAGTTCCAATATGAATCCATGACCGAATACGGGACGGTGATCTCCAGCCCAGAAGGCCCCTCCACGAGGAAGTTCTCCTTCGTGATCAGGAAGGGAACCGTGGTCAGGAGGAGCCAGTTCGTGGAGGTCCCGATGGAAGGGGGAAGGCTCATCGGAAGGGTCTCGGACGTGTTCAAGACCAACCGCTATTTTATGAGGCCTGAATCTGTCGAGAAATACGAATCCAGGAAGCCCATGGAGGAGATCTTCCCGGTGAACAACTGGGAATACCTGGTGGCCGACGTTTCCCCGTTGGGGGTCTACTGCGAGGGTGAGGCCTGCTTCCAGGAGGTCAGCTTTCCTCCGTCCCCGGGAACCAGGGTAAGGGAGCCGGACGAGGGAATAATGTCGAGGTTCCTGGGCCTGGACGGGGGAGGCCTGGAGATAGGCAGCATACCGCATCACGACATACCAGTGAAGATAAACCTCACCAGAATGCTCCAGAAGCACCTGGCGATCCTCGCGATATCCGGCGCCGGAAAATCATACCTGACAAGCGTCCTCCTGGAAGAGATACTCTCCAGGAAGCCGGAAGAGGGGCAGGTCGCCACCGTGATAATCGACACTCATGGAGAGTATGCCTCCTTCGCGGACGACCCTTCCTATTCCGACAGGGTCAGCCTGATACCAGCCGGCGAGATAAGGATAGGGCTTTCGAGGCTTTCCCACCACCAGCTGGCGGAGTTCATACCCAAGCTTTCGCCCGCCCAGATAAGGGAGCTCTCCCGCCTCATCGTGAAGATGAAGGGGAAGAAGGACAGGTACTCAATATCGGACCTGGTGGATTACATAGAGGAGGACGAGAAGATAAAGGCCAACACCAAGGACGTCCTGATCCCTGTCCTGGAGGAGCTGGGGAGGACCGGGCTCTTCGGATTGGAAGACCATCCCGGAATAGCCGACATCGCGGTCCAGGGAAAGATGAGCATAGTCGACCTCTCCTCCGTCATCAACATGAACACAAAGCAGATACTGGTGACCTATCTCGCAAGGAAGCTGTTCAACAAGAGACGTTCAGATGGAATCCCGCCCTTCCTGCTCATACTGGAGGAGGCCCACCAGTACGTGCCCGAGGGCACACGCTCCGAGCAGGCCCTTTCCAGGTCAATAATAAAGACCATCGCCAGGGAAGGTAGGAAATTCCACGCCTCTCTCTGCCTGATCTCCCAGAGACCCATACAGCTGGACACCACGACCCTGTCCCAGTGCAACACCCACATCATACTCAGGGTGACCAATCCCAACGACCTCGACCACATCGGGAAGTCCTCCGAGGGGATCACCAGGGACGTTCTCAACCAGATATCCGGGTTAAGGGTGGGAACCGGGCTGATAGTGGGGGAGTCGGTGAACTTCCCCATTTTCGTCAAGATAAGGAAGAGGAAGTCCAGGGAGTCCAAGACCGGACTTCCCCTCGAAAAGGCCGCGGTGGAATACCGAGAAAGGAAGATTCAGAAGAAAAAGGACTCAAATGCCTTCATGTAAAAATTCTTTTTTTAGGCGGGATTTAAATATATAATCCGGGTAAGTATAACCTTACGCGTCTCGAAGAGTTTTACAGTGGATTCAACTGTCAAACAAAGGGGTGTCGGCATCATGAAAAAGGATTACCTGGACAGGGCTGCAGAGGGGATTCTCGGATTCGTTAAGAAATACATACCCTATGCAGCGGTAGGGGGGCTCCTTGTCTCCACTATCCTGGGAGGAAAGCTGCTATACGACAGCTGGAAGAACGAAGAGGAACTGATATACAACGAAAAGACGGGATATTATGACAGGTACAGCGCAAGGACGGGAGAATTCATTTTCGGAAATCCCGTATTTTCGCCTACCAGGCAGGAAGGCGACTCAATTATCAAGGCCATCGAAACCGAGACTGAAAGGATCATGAAGTCCATCAGGGAATCCGCTAAAAAGTACGGGATAGAAATACCGGAACCGGAAGATCCGGCCTCGTTAAAGGAATGAATCATCATTTTTATAAAAGATGCGATAATTATTCTTATGAGCATCACCGTCCGTAAGATGAGGGAAATAGAGAAGAAGGCCAACGCCTTCGGCATCTCTTCCCAGATAATGATGGAGAACGCCGGCTCCCAGGCCGTGAGGAAGGTTTCCGAGAAGATCGGCCTCAAGGGGGTGAAGGTGCTCGTGTTCTGCGGCACCGGAAACAACGCCGGGGACGGCCTGGTGTTCGCAAGGCACGCCCTCATACAGGGCGCCAGAATAAGCGTGTTCTTCGTAAAGGGCTACAAGCTCCTCCGGAGCAACGAGGCACGCAAGAACTTCGCCGTACTGAATTCCCTCAAGTCGCTCGGCTTCCCGGTGAAATTCTATGAAAAGGCGCTTCCCAAACTGAAGGCCAAGGTTCTGGTCGATGCCATGCTGGGGACCGGCCTGAATTCCAACGTGAGGGACGATTTCGCAAAGGCGATCAAGAAGTTCAACTCCATGAGGGGGTACAAGATATCACTGGACTGCCCTTCCGGGATAGACAGCGATACCGGAAAAAAGCTCGGGATCTCGGTGAAGCCGGACATCACCCTGACCTTCTACGACAGGAAGAAGGGCCTCAGGCCGGGAAATTCCGGCACGATCCACGTGTGCCACATAGGCTTCCCGAGGCTGGGGGGAAAGAGATGATAAAGCCGCTCATCACCATAACCTCAGACTTCGGGTGGATGTCCCAGGGAGTGGGGGCGATGAAGGCCGTGGCCTTCGGGATCAATCCAGACGCGAACGTGGTGGACGTGACCCACGAGGTGAAGGGGTTCGACATCATTCACGGGGCAAGGACCATGGAGTGCATAGCCACCATGCCGGTGGGCTTCCACGTCTGCGTGGTCGACCCCGGGGTGGGGACCGGAAGGAAGGCGATAATAATACTCACGAAAAGGGGGGACTACCTGATCGGGCCGGACAACGGCGTCCTGATCCCGGCCGCAGAGCGCTTCTTCGGAGGGATAGAAAATGCCGTGGAGATAACCAACAGGAAATACATGAAAAAGCCGGTCTCACCGGTATTCCACGGGAGGGACGTCTTCATCCCTGCGGCGGCATGGCTCTCCATGGGAATCCCGATGGAGAAGTTCGGGGAGGAGATAAGACCAAATGATCTCACGAAAGCACCCTACGAAGAGGCGAAGGTGACGAAGGGCAGGATCGAGGGGATGGTCATCCATATAAACCATTTCGGCTCGCTCTTCGTGAACGTCAGGAGCGAAAGGTTCCCGGAGCAGGCGGGAATAAAGTACGGCGACAAGATAGAAATAACAATAAAGAGAAAGAAGATAAAAACAAAATTCCTGAACACCTTCGGCGAGGTTCCGAAGGGAAGGCCTGTCTGCATCCCGGACGATTACGGGAGGATCCAGATCGCCCTGAACCAGGGGAACTTCGCGAAGAAACACGGCGCGAAGGAAGGGGACAAGATCGTTATCAGGAAAATCTGAATACAGGTTCAGATATTGAGCTTCTTTCTCATCTCTTTTTCAAACATTTTTTTCTCCTTTCAGCATGTTATCTTTGGATAAGCAATCCCTTTTAAAATTTCCTGCCATTTCTCAAGCATGAGCATAACGCTTTCCTCCTCCCTGCTTTCGTACGAATACTGTATCAGCGATTACATGAAGAAGATAAACGAAATCGTGGATGCCGGGGTCAGGGAGATACACGTGGACATCATGAGGATCCCTTTCATCGTTCACAATGCCTTTGAAGAATCCGCGGTGAAGGAAGTGTACGGGGAGATTTCCGGGAGGGTCTCATTCGATTTCCACCTGATGGAAGACTCTCCCGATAAATCGATCTACATGATAAAGGACATGGCCAAGAAAGACAGGGAGAAAAACACCATCACCATACACAGGGAGGCATACATGGGAGACCCTGCCGGAAAGAAGGTGGAAGAAACGCTCTCGAAAATAAGGGATCTGGGTTTCCAGGCAGGGCTCGCCCTGGAACCGGGGACGAGCCTGCAGAACGTCAGCGACGGCATGAAAGAATACTTGAACAGGCTGCTCGTCATGACGGTGAGGCCGGGAAGGGGCAATCAGAAGTACATGCCTGAGATGACCCCCAAGATACGGGAGGCCAGCGAAACATTCGATGGTATCAGAATCGGGGCCGACGGGGGGATAAACGAAGACATCCTCAAGACGGTGTTGTTGTCGGGTACGGAGATACCGGTAGTCGGAACCTCGATAACGGAAAAACACGACGTGGGAAAAGCCACCGAATATTTTCTCAGGGAGATTAAGAGATTCGAAGGATCGAGGGTCAGGGCCTGACGATAGTGGTCAGGAAAGCTCAGACGTGATCCGTCGGCAGGCCAAGCCTTTCTCTGATCTCGGTTTCTGTCGCTTCACCTTTTCTTGTTTCTTCGATTATTGAATCGTAAACTCCTATGTCAACGTTCACGACTTGTTTTTTGAATTTGAGCAGGGGGTCCAGTCCTCCTTTCTCAAAAATCAAAACTATCGGACCCAAGTCAGGGTCAAAAAGTATCCCCTTCTTGAAAGTTTTGCTGTAAACAAACTGATTCTGGGGGTTTATTGAAAAGTATTCAGCTTCCATGAAAAATAAAGAAAAGGAAATTTTATAAATTTTAAACGGCAACCACCCTCGTGACCCCGTCCGTCTCCTTGTCCCTCTCCATCCTGTACAGGTTTCCCGTTATGTAGTCAGAAAGCGATTCCTCGTGCGTGATCAAAAAGACCTGGTCTATGAAGTTTCCCAGCCTGTCCTTAAGGACGTTCCCGAAGTGCTGGATGGCGTTCTGGTCCAGGTTGTGGGTGGGCTCGTCCAGTATCAGCCACTTCAAGTTCGGGGTGAACGCGAGCGAGAACGCGATCCTCAGCGATAGGGAAGCGAGCGTCCGCTCTCCCCCGGAAACCATGTCCACGGAGGTCCATCCCCTCGTCCCTTTCAGCTGCAGCACGTAGTCGTTCTCTATGGCCAGCCTTATGTCCCCGAAATCCCCGTACGGGTAGAGCTCGGTCCACACGGAATTCATTATGAAGTTCACCGTCTTCAGGAACTCGTCCCTCAGCTGGTCCTGGGTTTTGCTGAGCACGTTCGTGAACCTTCCCATGCTCTCCGAGATCCCGCCGAATCTCTCCACGTCCTTCCTGTGCCTCTCCAGCGTGTCCCTGTCCTTCTCCAGCTCTTCCAGGACCGATTCCTTCTCCCTTATCATCTCCTCCGTGTCCTCCAGCTTCACGGCGAGCTCCCTCTCCCTTCCGTGGGCATCCCTGAGCTTCCCCCTCCTTTCGGATTCCCTTTCCTCGGCCTCCCTGATCCTTGAAACCAGTTCTGAAACCATCCTCCTCAGTTCTTCAGATTCCTTTTCACCGGCCTTTATATTCTGCTCCAGATCACCCAAATCCTCCATCTCCCTCTCCTTCCCTTTCATTTCATCCATCATATCCTTCATCTCCGACAGGCCGGATTCCTCCTTCCCGGCCGATTCTCCCAGCTCCCTTATTTCCTGTTCGAGTTTCCGGATGTGACTTTCCTTGTGCTTCCTGAGATCCTCCTTCTTCCCCGAAGGGAGCGGGGATTCGCAGACCGGGCACCTGTCCCCGGATTCCATCAGATCATCCAGTCCTTTCCTGGTCTCGTCCAGCAGGGCCTCCTTCCTGTGGAGCTCCTTCATGGAGTCCTCCAGGGATTTCTTCCTTTTCTCGTATTCCCCGAGGGGGTCGTCCCCGAGGGATTTCTTCAGCTTTCCGAGTTCCTTCCGTATCTTTTCCATTCTTTCCTTCTTCTCATCCAGTTCCTTCACCCGGCTGGATATGAACATTATCTTCCCGTTGAGCTCCGAGACCCTTTCCCTTCTCTCCTTCAGCTCTTCGTCTGCCCTTTCAAGGATCTTCTCAAGTTCCTCCCTCTCCTTCCGGACGGCCCCGAGGCTCCTCCCGGCCTCCTCCATTTCCTCCCGCTTCTTCTCCAGCTCCCTGCCGGTCGCCCTGATCCTTTCCTCCACGTTCCTCTCCTCCATCTCCCTGATCGTTTTCATCCTCTCTTCCCGCATGGTTCCCATCCTGTTCCTGACGGAGACGCCGGCCTCTCTCGCCTTCTCGTACCTGTCGAGCTTCAGCATGTCGTCTATCTGGGCCATCCGCTTCCCCTTGGGGATGTTCAGGAAATAGTCCAGGCCGTTCTGCTCGGAATAGACGGCCCTCGAGAACAGGTCGTGGTCGGTCTGGAGTATCCTCTCCACCTGCCCGGTGACCCCCCTGGGGCTGACCTCCAGGAGCTTCCCGCCCTCCCTTATCTCCGCGTTGACGGTCCCCTTGTCCAGCCTTATCTCCCTGCTCACCGTGTATTTCTTCCCGCCGATCTCGAACCCTATCTCGACCGAGGAGGCCTCCTTGGAATGGGGCTTCCTCATTATGAGATCGTTGATGGCGAGCCTCCTCGAGGAAAGCCCGGAGAAGGTCCCGAAAAGCGCGAAAGAGATGGCCTGCATTATGGAGGATTTCCCGGACCCCATTATGCCTATGATGCCGTTTACCCCTTTCGAGAACGAGAGGTCTGAATCCAGGTGGGACTTCCAGTTCCTGAGTCGGACCCCGGTGATCATGTGAAAGCATTGTTTCGGAATTTTATAAAATGATTTCAGTTTTTTCGCCCGCCCGGAGAATCTGCATTTATTTCAACTATAACAAATATCATGTATGCTGGAATGGGTCGTCTTCGCTCTCCTGGGCTATCTCTTCTTTGCCGGCGGGAACATAGTGGAGAAGATATTGAGGACCGTATACGTAAAGAGCCCGGTCTCATTCGCCGTTCTCCTGGGTGCGTTCGAGAGCCTTTTCATATTACTCATCCCCTTCTTCGGGATCAACCTGACTGCCTGGGTGTTCATACTCCCCGCCGTCGCCGCAGGGGCGCTGAGGGTGCTGGCCTTCCTTCCCTATGCCGAGGCCCTGTCCAAGGAGGAGGTCTCCAGGCTGGTCCCCCTCTGGACGCTGGACCCTGTCTTCACCCTCCTGATGGCCTCCGTCTTCCTGGGAGATGCCCTGACCGCGAACTTTTACGCCGCCTTCGTGCTGGTCCTGCTGGGAAGCGTGATACTCATGGCCAGGACCGGTAAGAAGATGTTCAGGCTCAACAAAGCCTTCGTACTCATGGCCGCCTCCAGTTTCCTCTACGCCCTTCAGGCCGTGCTTCTAAAGTTCGCCTACTTCGAACTGAGCTTCGCCCACGGTCTGATATGGATAAGCATAGGGACCCTGGCGACCACGGCGGTCATACTCTCCAGGAAGAAGTTCAGGGAAGCCGCCAGGGACGAGATAATAGGGAACGTTCCCAACAGGATGCTGGCCATGTTCGCGGTGTTCGGCCTCCTGGGGATATTCTTCATAAATTACGCCATAAAGCTCGGGTCCGTCTCGATCGTGGAAGTGATGTTCGGCTTCCAGATGATGTTCGTGCTCGTCATCGCGACCGCCTTCTCTTTTGCACTCCCCTCCTTCGTGAGGGAGTCTGTAAAACTGAAGAGCATATCGGTGAAGATCCTTTCCATCGCGATAATGCTCGCAGGCCTTTTCTTCCTTTATTACTGATTTTCACTATTTCACAGTAATAAGCCTTTATAAATTAATGCAATAATTAATTATCATGCCAGAGACGATAATGAAAAGGGGTAACATAAGCATCACCACCAGCATGCCGATCTGCCAGGACACGAGCGTCCGGCAGATGGAAGAATACATGGATTTCTACAAGGGGTTTTCCCTTGACAATATCAAGTCATTGGGAACCTATGAAGAGCAGGGAAGGGCACTTTACGATTACATAATAGAGCGGCTCGTGGAAAACGACAATAAGAGGGCAAAGGAGGCGTTTTCCTATGCGTCCGGCTTTGACAATGAGATTTTCGACATGTTCGGCTTCGGCAACCTTTTCTACACCTACCTGAAGACGGACGAAAATGCCGAGCCCCTTTCATTGGAGATCAACGGAAAGCCTGACTACATGACCGTTTACACCAAGGATAAGGCAGAGAAACACTGCCGTAAAAAAAATCAGAGCATCGAGCAGATCAGCGATGTCAGGGTACTCGAAAAATTTTTTGAGAATGATATCCAGGAAGAACAGAAGAAGAAATACGGCCTTACTGGAGAACTTTTTGAAAAGGCAAGAAAGAAATCCATCGAAAGGGGGATCGACTTCCTCGCGGAGGGAAAAAAGAAGGATTCCGACAGGGCTTTCAGATGGAACCGGACCGACTTCGCCTCTGTGAAATCCGACGAGGAATACAAGATTATTCTGGGAAGGAAGAAGAGGAAATTCATAGAGACCGCGACAAAACACCTGAAGGATTACGACATGAAAAAGGCCTCCGAAATGCTCGGCTACGTCGATCTCAAGGCGGAAAAAATACTTGAAAGGAAGCCTTCGAGAAAGGCCTTCGTGGACGCCTACATGGGCAGGAAAAAGGAATATGCAGAGAGCGACATCGTGTGCATGCATTCGTGCATGCTGAGAAACGGTATGATCAAAAAGGGCGGTTCGAAAAGGCTGATGATCAAGATTGCCCATGACCTGACCGGGAAGAAGAACTTACTTTCAAAGGAAAACGGGAAGGCCATACTTGATTACGTGACGAAGAAATACAAAATAACCGATCTGCTTTACGACAAGGATTACAGGAGGGTGTTCATGAAGAAAAGCCCCAAGTCCAGGACCATCAGCGTGGACCCCGACGGCAGGATAGCCAGTAAGAAAATCCAGAAGGAGAAGAATGGAAAACCGGGCTCCAACCCGGAATTAAACCTCGACATCATAGAGTCGACCCTGAAGAAGCTGGATGAAAAGGAGGGGGGAAAGAAATCCAACTCTTCCGTGAATCTGAAGATTTCCGATGCAGATGAAAGAGCATTACAGAAGATCATCAATGATTACCCGGAGCCTAATTTTCTGAAAGGAGAAAGGGATATGAAACAGGGATGGGAAATCAAAGAGAAAATTATAGAGCAGGACTGGGAAGCATTCTGGTCCTCTTTCCCGGATAAGTTAGAAAATTACATCAACGACTACCCCTGGGCCAAAGGTATTTATAATTCAGAAAAAAAGACAGGAATTTCCGGAAGGCCTCAGAATTTCGCCAAGGATGTCCATGACACGAAGAAAAGAGTCACTCTTGACCTAGAAACGGGAAGAACCGTCCCTGTGGACGAGAATGATGAGATGGAAGCCGCTGAAAGCTCCCCTGCAGGAAATATCAAAACTTGGCACAGCATCCATGGAGAAAGACCCACTGAAAAGTTCAGGGACAGATGATAACGGTTTTTCCCGGTATTCACTTATATAAAGTCCGGTTATTAAATTAAGCTATAAGATCGGATGATGATTATGGCGAAAGACAAGAAGGCCGGGGATCCCGGGGCGGACAGGAGGCTGATCCCGGAGCTGAACATCGGGATGGTAGGCCACGTGGACCACGGGAAGACCACCCTCACCGAGGCTCTCAGCGGCAAGTGGACCGACACCCACTCCGAGGAGATAAAGAGGGGGATCTCAATCCGTCTCGGATATGCAGACATGACCGTCTACAAATGCCCCAAATGCGGTGACCCCAGAAACTACGGGAACACCTCCAAATGCATAAAATGCTTCTCGGAATGCAGGCCCGTCCGCACGGTGAGCTTTGTGGATGCGCCCGGCCACGAGATGCTCATGGCTACCGTGCTTTCCGGCGCCTCCCTGATGGACGGGGCGCTGCTGATAATCTCCGCCACGGACAAGTGCCCCCAGCCCCAGACGAAGGAGCACCTCCTCGCCCTGGACATAGTCGGGATCAGGAACATCATCGTTGTCCAGACCAAGATAGACCTTGTTTCAAAGGAGAGGGCGACCGAAAGCTACGGGGAGATAAAAGAATTCCTGAAGGGCTCGGTCGCGGAGAACGCCCCGGTCATACCGGTCTCCGCAAAGAAGAGGGTAAACCTGGACGTTCTCATAAAGTCCATCGAGGAAAGGTTTCCCACGCCATATCACGACCTCAGGAAGGAGCCCAGGTTCCTCGTTGCCAGGTCTTTCGACGTCAACAGGCCGGGCCAGTCCATAGAGAAGCTGAAGGGCGGCGTGATCGGGGGCTCCCTGATACAGGGGAAGCTGAAGCTGGGCGACCGGATCGAGATAAGGCCGGGGATAAAGGTCGGTGACATCGTGCAGGAAGTGAAGACGAAGATCACCGGCCTGCAGAAGGCCGGTAAGGACCTGAAAGAGATCGAGCCGGGGGGCCTGATCGGCATCTCCACCGCACTTGATCCTTTCCTGGCCAAATCGGACTCCCTTTCCGGAAGCGTCCTCGGGCTGGAAGGGAAGCTGCCGGATACGCTTAACAAGATCGTCCTGAGTACGAGCCTGATAGAAAGGGTGGTGGGGACGAAAGAGACCATGGAAACGGGCCAGCTGAAAACCGGAACTCCACTCATGCTCACGGTAGGGATAATGAGGACGACCGCGGTCATCACCTCAGCCAGGGGGAAGGACATCGAGGTGCAGCTCAAGAATCCCATATGCTCGGAGAAGGGCGATCGTGTCGCCATCTCCAAGATGTTCTCCGGCCGGTGGAGGCTCATCGGATACGGGGAGATAATGTAGACATAAAATACTAGAGGTAATCATTCTTTTTCTTTGTCAATTCATATCCCTTGTCGTCAGAAAATGGGAATCTGTACCTGTAATAATCCCAAGTGGAAGCGAGAAAGGAGGCGACGAACGTGTGCACCCATTCATTCTCAAGATACCATTCCGCAAACAGCCTGAACCCGTCCTGTGCCGGCATATCTATTTTTAATGCCGGGAAATTTTAAAAGATTACATGATCCCAAGGATTCCGAAGCTGTTCTCCGAAAGGCTCTCCTCCATGGTCGACGACAGTAAGGCGTTTTTCGCCTCTCTGGAGACGCCCCCGCCTTACGCCTTCCGGATCAACACCTTGAAGGGGAATAAAAAAATGGTTCTCGAAAGATTCGAGAGTTACGGAATAAAGCTCAATCAAATTCCCTTCTACAGGGACGGCTTCGTCACCGGAAGCCTGGACGTGGGCAACACGATAGAGCACTTTCTCGGCATGGTCTACATACAGGAGGCCGTCTCGATGATACCTCCCCTGGTCATCGAGATCGGACGGGATGTGCTGGACGCGTGCGCCGCCCCGGGATCGAAGACCACCCAGCTCGCCGCCCTGATGGAGAACAGGGGGATGCTTGTCGCAAACGACAGCAACTACGGCCGCATAAAGGCCCTGACAGGGAACCTCGAGAGGGCGGGCGCCACGAATACCGTGGTGACCAACAGGAGCATACTGGATTTCGGGGGCAGTTTCGACTCCATACTTCTGGACCCGCCCTGCTCCTCCGAGGGGACGGTGAGGAAGAACCCGGACCTGCTTTCCAGATGGTCGTTAAGGTCGGTGATCTCCCATTCCAACCTCCAGAAGAGGATGATACTCAAATGCTTCGACCTGCTGAAGCCAGGCGGCTCAATGACCTATTCGACGTGCACCTTCTCCCCGGAGGAGAACGAGGAGGTGGTCGATTACCTGGTTAAAAAACGAGACGGTGCAAGGCTGGAATCCTTCTCATTGAAGGGCTTCAGGACTTCCTCAGGGATCGGGAAATGGAACGGGAAAAGGTTCGAATGCACGGAAAGGGTGGCCAGGATATGGCCCCATCACAACGACACGGGAGGATTTTTCGTCGCGAAGGTGAGGAAGGGATGAATAAGCTTAAAGGTAAGGAGCTGGAAAGGGTATTCGGATACCTTGAGGAAAGGTTCGGAATAGGGAGGGGCCTGTTCGGGGGATACGATTTCCGCGTGTCCCCGAAGGGCAAGGCGTTCATCTCGAACAGGTTCCCGGGAACGGATCCGAGGTCCGCCCTGAACCTGGGGCTTCCCTTCGTAAGGGTCGGCAGGTCCGGGGTGATCAAGCCCACCTCCGTCTTCATCCAGCTCTTCGGTAGGCATGCGAAGAAGGGGATCGTGAATATCGGAAAGGAGCAGGCGAAGAGGTTCGCTTCCGGCATGGACCTGGAGATCGGGACGGATCTTTCCAGGGGATACGTGATCGTCAGATATGGCAATTACGACCTCGGGTGCGGCCGCCTCAAGGAGGGAATCCTGAAGAACATGCTGCCAAAGGGGAAGAGGATGAACGTGGAACTCCTCTGAAAAACGGGCCCTCGTTCAGAAATAATGGGTTTCCATGAAATGCTTCATCCTCTCGAATATGCCTTTTTTCTTTTCCCCGGAGAGCAGTCTTTTGATCTCCCGCAATTCATTCTCACTTATATGAATTAGGGAATCGTATTTCCATTGTATTCCGAAATTATTGTATTCCTCTTTGGTCATCCTTGTCCATATGTTAGGCTTGAAATCAAGTTTTTCTCTGCCGGCAAGAAGATAACGGGTGACACCTTCGGGTCCCTTGGCAATGTCATTGGGAGGGTGGACATTGTCCCATTTCACCTCCCCGTCCTCTCCCACCACGGTGACGCCCAGATAGACATCGCTGTCTATCCCCTGAACCTCTGCCTGATAACCAGCCTGCCTCCTGGCACCGGTGATCTTGTACAGGAACACGGTGTCCGAAGGCTCGACGCTGAAATCCCCCATGATGAGAATTTTCATCCCAAACTTATAAAATCCATGTGAACCAGAGCGATAACCATTTAAATATAAGAAAGGATAATGAATTAACCTATAGTATTGGAGGAAATATTATGGCAATAATCGGTCTGAGTTTCAAGGCAATCGAAGGAAGGAGAGAGCCGGAACAGGTCAAGACGGAGATCAAGGTCAATTCCGTCCCGAGGATAAACGACGTGAGGATGATGAAGGTTTCCAGCCTCGGAAAGGAAGTGCTTTCGCTTGACTTCGAGTTCGTCACCGCCTACAACCCGAAGATAGGGGAGGTCAAGATCAACGGAGATCTCCTTTACATGGCAAAGGACAACAAGGCAGTCCTGGAAAAGTGGAACAAGGAAAAGAAGCTGCCGGAGGATTCGTCCCTCGAGGTCCTGAACTACCTTTTCAGAAGGTGCCTTCTCAAGGTATCGAACATCGCGGAAGATCTCCAGCTGCCGCCGCCGATACCGCTTCCAAAGATAAAACCGAAGCAGAAGTGATGCGGTTTCATTTTTGTTTTCCATGATCAGCGATAGCCTTATCGGTCATCTCTTGGCCATCTTCAGGTCGGCCGCCAGTATGGTCTTCCTGTTGGCGTGCTTGGAAAGCTTCACTGCATCGATCGCGATACTGTCGCAGATCTCCTCGGCGATGAAAGCGAACTCCCTCGCGGCGCTCTTCGAGACCCTCTTCGCGCCCGCGTCCTTGAGGATCTTCTCGAAAGGGGCAATGGGAAGCCTTTTCTTCTGGGACATATAACATCTCTTTCTCCTTTTTGTGCTTATATATATTTGTCCTAAGGAACTAATAAAAATCTTATTGCGCTCTTTTACTGTAAGGAGAAAATCATGGATTACATTTCTGACAAGGTGAGGGAAACTGTTATCGGGATCATCGGGCTCAACTATAAAATCAGTGAAGATCAGATAAAACCTGAAATGAACATCGATTCTCTTCCATGCTATACACATTCAGACATGGCCCCGCTCTTAAATGCGATCAGTTCGTCATTCGGAAACATCGCACTCGACTTGAAGCCTGTTTTCAGTAATGAGCCGGTTAAAATCAAACATCTCATGGGAGTCGCAAGGGAAGCCTACGTGAGGAAAGTGTTTTTCGAGACGATAAACGAAGTACTGGGGCTACTGGCATGGGTGTCTGAAGTGAAGAACGGAGTGGAAATCCAGAGTAATCTCTTTAAGGAAGGATACTCATGGGAAAGTCCGCTCGGAGAGGTAAAGAACGGCCTCGGGGCGGATTCAACGGATTCCATATTACTGGTTCAGGAACTTGAAAAAAAATTGGCATCAAAATAAGCGACGATAATTTTGAGAAGAAAATGAACAAGAACAGCACCATGGAAGAAGTCTACAGGATGGTCCTGGAAGAGGTCGAAAAACAGTAAGCCTGAGCAGACGAACTTCAAAAGACTTTTTTAGGAAAAATATTTAAACATATATTACCATATAAAACGAATATATTCAGGTGTGGCTTCATGATCGAATATTTCCCATGGGTTGCCGGGCTGCTCGCGCTTCTTTTCGCCCTGGCCACCGCTCTCATGATAAGGAAAAAGGACCCCGGAAGCGAGAAGATGGTCGAGATCAGCGGTCTTATCAAGCACGGCGCGATGACATATCTCTTTAAGCAGTACAGGTACCTGACGATATTCGTCATAATCATCGCGGTTATCCTCTCATCAGTGATCGATATAAGGTCGGGATTCGTTTTCATCGCAGGAGCGGTATTTTCCGCGCTTACCGGGAACATCGGGATGAGGATCGCGACCACCGCCAACTCCAGGACCGCGATGGGATGCAGGGACAGCATCAACAGCGGCCTGAGGACAGCCTTCTCGTCCGGGGCGGTGATGGGAATGTCGGTCGTGGGGCTGGGCCTGCTGGGAGTCACCATGATGTACGCCGTCTTCCGGGACGTGGGCCTCCTCTTCAGCTTCGGCTTCGGAGCCAGCTCCATAGCCCTTTTCGCCAGGGTCGGGGGAGGTATATACACAAAGGCCGCCGACGTCGGGGCCGACCTTGTCGGGAAACTGGAGAGCAAGATACCCGAGGACGACCCCAGGAACCCGGCCGTCATCGCCGACAACGTGGGAGACAACGTGGGCGACGTGGCCGGGATGGGGGCCGACCTCTTCGAGAGCTACGTGGATTCCATAATAGCGGCCATGGCCATAGGGGTGACGGTGATCACCCTGACGAACGGCGTCGTGCTTCCCCTGATGCTTGCCTCCCTCGGGATAATAGCGAGCATCATAGGGACGTTCTTCGTGAGGACCGGGAAAGGGAACAACCTCCACTCGGCGATGAACAAGGGGATCTTTTCGGCTGCGACCCTGATGTTCATTCTTTCGTATTTCCTGATCACCTACGTTTCCGGGCCTGAGGCCATAAACATCTGGTTCGCCATGACAACCGGGCTGGTGGCGGGCGTGATAATAGGGCTGGTCACGGAATATTACACTAGCAGCTCAAGCGACCCTGCCCGGTTCATAGCCAGGTCATCCAAAACCGGGACCGCTACCAACATAATATCCGGACTCGCAATGGGAATGCAGAGTACGGCCGTTCCGGTGATCACCATAGCGGCCGCGATAATGATATCCTTCCAGTTCGGGGGCATATACGGGATCGCCATCGCGGCGATAGGAATGCTCTCGACACTCGGGATAACCCTTGCCTCGGACACCTATGGTCCGGTGGCAGACAACGCAGCGGGCATCGCGGAGATGGCAGGGATGGGACCGGAGGTGAGGAAGAGGGCGGAAGCCCTGGACTCGATCGGGAACACCACCGCCGCGATCGGAAAGGGATTCGCGATCGGATCCGCCGCGCTCACGGCCCTGGCCCTTTTCGTGGTCTATGGCAACACGATGGGGCTTAGCGAGATATCCCTCCTCAGGCCCGAGGTTGTGGCGGGACTCTTCATCGGGGGCCTTCTCCCCTTCATCTTCTCGGCATTCACGATGAATGCCGTCGGAAAGGCCGCATCCGACATGGTGAGGGAGGTCAGGAGACAGTTCAGGGACATAAAGGGCATAATGACCGGAAAGGGGACGCCGGATTACGACAGGTGCGTGGAGATATCCACGTATGCGGCCCTCAGGGAGATGATCGTCCCCGGAGTCATCTCGATAGCCGCCCCCATAGTCGTCGGGATCGTTTTCGGCGCGGAGGCGCTGGGGGGGATGCT
This sequence comes from uncultured archaeon, assembly GCA_964516855.1. Classification (GTDB taxonomy): domain Archaea; phylum Aenigmatarchaeota; class Aenigmatarchaeia; order QMZP01; family QMZT01; genus CAZEXF01. The sequence continues at coordinate 21,074 of CAZEXF010000001.1, forward strand.
GGCGGGATCGATAGTGACGGGATTCCTTCTTGCCCTCCTGATGGCCAATGCAGGCGGCGCCTGGGACAACGCGAAAAAGTATATCGAGGAGGGTAACCTCGGAGGAAAGGGATCTGACGCCCATTCGGCTGCCGTCACCGGCGATACGGTGGGAGACCCGTTCAAGGACACAAGCGGGCCCAGCCTCAACATTTTGATAAAGCTCATGTCCGTCGTGGCTCTGGTATTCGCACCGCTATTCATCTGATTACTTTTTTAAGAGTTGATTCCCAACTTATCTTATGGGTTTTTTCGATTTCCTGAAGAAGAAGGAAGATCCTACCGGAGAGGGGCCGGAGGAGGAGCCGGTCACGGAAAGGGTCAGCTACCGGGATCTCGACGAAAGGGTCAGGGAGCTGACGTCCGAAGGGCTGGAGAAGGAGAAGAAAGAGCTGGCTTCCATCCATAAAAGGCTCGAAGGGCAGCTCGAAAAGATAAGGGAGCTGAACCGTTTCCTGGAGGCCAAGTCCTTTGAGAAGCAGGACAGGATGTTCGCCGCCGTCAATTCCATCAAGGACAACTACGTCAAGAAGAGCTATTCCCTGATAGGGAGCGTCCCGGACGTGAGGGGTTACGGATACGACGAGATCGTTCCGTTTTCTAAGCAGGTCACGAACGTCATCAATCAACTGAAGAAGACCGATCCAAGGCAGTCCGTCCTCCTCTCCCGCTATTTCAAGCACGAGACGGGCCAGATCATCAGGACCCTCAAGGAGGCCGGGGAGGCGCTGGAAGAGATGAAGAGGGTAATGGGAAAGGGAAGCCTGGTCATGTTCGAGAAGAGGTTCAGGGACAAGACGAAGGAGATAGAGGACCTCGGATCGCAGATACGGATGGAGAGAGAGGAATCCGCCCATGTGAAAAATAAGATTTCAGAAATCGAAAAGAACGTCAGGGAGAAGAAGGAGGAACTTGAGCGGTTCCTGAAGAGCCCGGTCTATAGCCGCATGATCGGCCTGGAGGGGGACATCAGGGAGGCAGAGGAAAGGAAGGATACCAAGGAAAGCATAATCAGGGAATCCCTCTCCGAGATCAAGAGGCCGATGAAGAAGATAGAGTATTACCTGAAGCAGGAGGGCGTCCCCAGGGAAGTGGCGGAATCCTTCGACAGGTTCGTCCATTCCCCCACCAAGACGTTCCTCTCTGAAGGGGGGGATTCCCTTCTCAAAAAGGTCCTGGACAAGACGGAGGAGCTGGTTTCCTCGGGGAAGGTCTCCCTGAAGGACACGGACAGGGACCACCTATCGGAGATACTGGAGAAGTCGAAACAGGGGATATTCGGGGAGCACAAGAAGGAATACGGGGAGATCGTCAGGGAGCTGGAAGATCTGAGGAAGGAGACCGAGAGCTCCCCCGTGAGCGAGGAGAAGCAAAAGAAGGAGATCGGGATCAAGAGCCTGGAGAAATCCCTGGAGGAGAGGAAGAGAGTCCTGGAGGATCACGGAAGGAGCATGGAGATCCTGGAGAGGGAAATCAAATCGAGGAAAAAGGAACTGGAAAAGCTCATACTCGAGAGCCTGAACAGGAAGATCGAGATAGAATTCTGATCTTACGCTTTTGGTTCAATAGGGGTATAAAAGAATTCGGAATCATTCTTTAACATGCCACACAGGATAGAAGTGGCTTCAAAACCTGGTTTTACGGACGCCTTGGGGGAATCCACCAGAAGAAGGATACTGGAAGACCTTGAAATAGACGTGGAATCGATAAAGACCGTCAACGTTTACACGCTGAAGGATGATATTTCAAAGAAGGATCTCCGTTTTCTGGGTGAAGAGCTGTTTTCCGACCCGGTCGCGGAAAGCCTGAAGATAGACCGGCCTATTTTGAACCGGAAGGATTCCGACTGGATCGTACAGGTGGGGTTCAAGCCCGGGGTCAAGGATGCCGTGGGAGAGGCCTCCTCCGGGGCCATATCGAGGCTCACCGGCA
>CAZEXF010000002.1:0-21816 GCA_964516855.1 uncultured archaeon
CTGAAGGAGAAGAAAGTCAAGCTCCGCGACATGAAGACGGGAAAGGAAGAGATGCTGATTTTGTCACAGCTCATAAAAAAATTGAAATGAATCTGCGGCCGCAGAATCCGGTTCATTTGAATGACTTTCTGATTTCTTCCATATTCTTGTTGACTTCTTCGAAACCCCTCTCTATTGCCTCCATCAGGTCCGAATGGTTAGGTTCCTGCTCTTCATATCCATAACCCCTTTCGTGAGGGGGGACAGGATGTCCTGGGGGGCCCGGGGGTCCTCTGGGAGCTAATCTCCTCATTTTTTCACCTCCTTAATAATAGTTTGAATTGAACCTTGTTGATTGCAGGGTCGATTCCCAACTCATAAGTGTTATCTGGTCCCTTTCGTTTGTCGTGTCAAGATTCGCCATTCTAATCAACAGGTCAGTATATTGCCTGTCAATCTCCTTTTGTCTTTCTCTGTGTTCAATGTAACATTTTATTAAACCCATGTCAAATACCTCCATTTCGAGTTTTCTATGATATTATTAAACGTAAGGATATTTAAATGTTTCGGTTGTTCTAGAATAGTAGAAATATGAGAAAGACATATAAATCCAGAAAACAAATATGACCCGTATTATGCCGTTATTCGAGGACATAGTCCACAAGGCTCTGGCCAGCGAGGTCAGGAGGAAGATACTTCTCACCCTTGTTGAAGGGGATAAATATCTCACAGAGATAGCCAACGAGATAGGCAAGAAGCCCCAGACAATCGATTTCCATCTGAACCTTCTTCAGGAGATCGGGCTGGTGGATTCGGAATGGAGACAGGGGAAGAAATATTACAGGCTGAAGAACAGGGAGATCGTCGATTTCCTGAGACACGGGAAGCCGGTCCCGGCGGAATTCAGGCCGAAGCCCCCGCACGAGATAATACTCGATGCATGGAAAGACCTAAGGGAAAGACTCGAAAGAATCGAGAAAAAGATTGACAGGCTCAAGTGATCATTTCTTGCCGTTATCCTTTTCAAAAGGCTCCTTTATCAGCATGGAGTTCGGGAGTCTTATGACCCTCTTCCCGGTGTCGAGCTCGACCGAATAAGCCCCCACGGAGGACACCCTTCCCGAATAGTTCCTGACCTTTATCCTCTGCCCCACCTTCAGCTCGCTCCTCAGCTGCATTCCCGCAGTGAAGTTCGGGATCAGGTCCTTCAGGCCGAAACTCGAGACGATGATGATGATCATCAGGAGGGCGCCGAAAAGCACGAGCAGGGCGCTCACGTCCAGGCCGATCAGGGAAAGGGCGATGACCAGAGCGACCATGGAGACCGAATACTTGATCAGGCCTCCGGAGAACCTGCCGAGGACCTCCTCCCTGAATATCTTTATGGTGGCCTCCTCGAAGACCTTGCCGAAGAAGTCGGCTATTATGAAGCCGATCACTATGACCAGGATAGCCACGATGAACTTCGGCACGAACATGAGCACGATGTTGAATATGTAGGCGACCGAGGTGAAACCGAGCACCTGGACGACAGCGGCAAGTGTTATTATGTATATGCACCACTTGACGAGGTCCCCTATCAGCTCGACGATGTTGCCCTTGTAACCGGTTATTTTCAGTATGTCCTCGGTCCAGCTCCTGGCGGTTATCCTTTTAAGACCCGCGACGCTGAGTATCTTTGTCGCGACGGCCTTCCCCAGCTTCCCGATGATGTACCCGATCACGAGTATGAGGATTATCTGGATTATCATCTGGAGGTTCGGCATGATGTATTTCGGGAGAAAATTTTCGACCAGGGACGCTGTCCATACGCTCAGCTGGTTCGCGTAGGTTGAGAGGTCGATACTCATAGTAAGAATTCAATTTAACGGATATATAAATATGCCCTCTGACAGCAAATATGCTTTTGGTAACAATAAACCTTTATATTATTCCGCCAAGAATAATTAATTACATGAAATGGGGCATTGTTTTGGGAATAATAGTTCTGTTTTTAAGCTTCTCGCTCTCGATCGGCTATTCCTCCGCCACGTGGGGACCAAGGGTATTTCTGGAGGAGCAGGTATTCGCAGATTACGACACTGACGGGACAAATTCCTCGGACTCCTTCTCGCAGTGCCAGTCCCCTGACGACAATCCCTGCAGGATGGGATACGTGGACGTGAGCGTCCCGAACGATTTCGATACCCTCCAGTATATACGCGTGAACCTTTCAACGGACAACCTTGAAGACACGGATATCGCCAATCATACGTCATACAAGAACGTCCTCACGTCTTACCCGACGGCATTTTCCAAGAAGAAGATGGACGTGAACACGACCAACTGGGGGGAATCCAGCAATTATTACAACATCACGAACATCACGGAAGCCCCGGAGATACGCCTTAACCTGAGCTACGGGAACGCTTTCGGAGGGACCGATCTTTACGATTCCGACAACGTGGTCGATTCCTCTAATCACATCGAATTCAACCTGACCATCCTGAACCCGAGCACCGACGTCAACCTTTCGGACGCTTACGTCGGGGTCCAGTTCGACATCGACAGCGGGGGCGGAGGGGAGGACCTTGTTAACATATCGCTCGGCTCAAACTCTTCCACCTCAGGAACCAACCTCGTGGTGGACAGCGATACGGATACCTATTATGACAGGATCACGTGGACGGGAAACCTGACCGCGAACACCCCCGTATACCTGACGTTCAACGCCACGTTCACAGAGGGCACGAACGTGGGAAACGGGGTCGCGACCGTTTACAATTTCGACACCAACACCTCTGACAAGGGAGCCGGCGCCAACTATACGGGCAGTTCCACCTTCACCGGGCTTACCGTCAGCGATTATTATTCCAAGGGCCCGATAAGGCAGGGAATCGATCTCAACTATCTTGAGGAAACCTCCAACTGGCAGGTAAGGGGATTCATCAGGAACATGGCCAACGAGACCCCTGATAACGGGGAGGTCCTTACCTACAACGTGACTGAATGGGGGATATACGAAATATCCCCGGTATCCGGTGAGCCCTACCCGACTTCGAACCAGAGCGGAAAATTCAACCAGACCCCGGGGACCACCGACCTTCTCGTGCCTTCAGACGGGAGGATATACACCACGGAAAAAACAAGGTCATCCAACACCACGTGGTTCTCCACGGGATCGGAAACGAAGCCATATTTCAGCGTGTATTTCGACTGGCACGTCTTGTGGAACACCACGGATACAGTCACTTACACATCCTTCATAAACACCACCCTTGACCTTCCCACCCTCTACATAATCGACATGTCCAATAACAAGAATCTTGACGGCATCATAACGCCGGACACGGGCGACCAGGTCGTTACCATTACGGACAATGCCACCCATCTCGGGAACACAAACGCCAAGGCCGACCAGATCGAGATAATCTCCGTGGTTCCCGCGAACACCACCGGAGGCCTGTTCCACGGATGGTTCGACATAAACCAATCATCCGTCAAGGCATATTTCGTGAACTCGACCGACATGTACGAGATCAACACGAGCGACGACGAGGTCACGGTCACCGTCACGGAGGTTCCCGCTGACGGGTCGTACAGCGGTTTCGTGAACGTCACGATCAACGACACCAGCCTGGTCGGCCTTACCGAAGGAATCGATATCGGCCATGACCTGGATGTGAACGAATACATCTCGCTCACCTTCGACTGCATAAGCAATGCAACGATGACTACTGGAGACAGTTATAATTTCACGGGGAACACGACCATGACGACCCCGAGCGGGACTCCGATAACGGAGAACCACCCGACTTCGGCAATCTCCATTTCCGCAAAGAGGCTCATGGGCTACAAGTCTCTGGTCGTGCTCGACCCGTCGGATCCCACCGCGATAAACGTCACCATCGTGGTTTCGGTCGACGCCTCCACGGGCGAGAACATCACGGGAATCAAGTTCCTTGATTACGTCTTCTCGGGATTGTTTGACTATGCCACATACAGGGACAACCTGTCCGTGACCTTCTGGAACGGTGCCGGAACGGATGTGTGGGTCGAGGGAACGGATTATGACGTCACGGACAACGGCACCGTCACCCTCTCTGACGGCACCAGCGCGAACGCCTTCGAGATCATCAACGCCTCCGGGGATGGCACTTTCACCCTCTTCGATAACCAGTCGATCACCGTCAGGTATCTGATGAACGTGACAACCTCGGGATCATACATACTTCCGGTAGAGCTGCTGGGCATTGACCCCCTCACGGGCGAGAGCTTCAGGACGCTTGCATTCGGGGCGGTACGTGTTGACATACCCGAGCCCCTGACACCTCTCCAGATAACGGAGAACGACCTTTCCCAGGCAAAAAGGATCCTTGTTGGAAAACCCGGACTCTGGATAAAGTCGTTCGAGGTGTACAACCCCAACGCGAGAAGGGTGGAATCCAATTTCCGGACTCTCGTCTTCAAGGACACCACCGATGCTCACGTGACCTATTACGATGTCGCCGGACAGAACATCGACGAGTTCGTCATAATGGGCGCGGAGGAGGAAGACGGAAGGTTGATTTCATGGAAGAGCAGCATCGATCCTTTCGAGACGAGAAGCTACGAGATCAGGGTGATGACCCCCGCCGTACTCGAGATAGACAGGGACGTGGAAGTCCTCGAAAAGATGGAAGGCAAAAGGGTCAAGCTCAAGATGGACATCTACCTGAAAAACTTCGCCCAGGAGAGTTACGAAAACCTTATACTCAACCTCCCGATACCGTATGAGAACATAATGGAGGTCAGGGACGGTTTCGGGAACAGGCTTCCCTTCACGGGAGGGGCGGACAGCTCCACCATAACGGTGGAAAGCATCGATCCCGACGGCCTGAAGACAGTTTCGGTGATCTACTCGGAAAGCTATCCGACCATAATAATCACTCCTGACAGGGACAGGTACGATCTCAATTCCCCCGTGAGCCTTGACATACTTGTCATAAACGGAGGGGACGACATAGAGTATCCCTTCATGGAGATCGACGTCTACACACCGGGAATGGACGTGATTTTCTCCAACATAGAGAAGCTCGATAAGATGGAGGCGCTCGAGAAGACCGAGCTCTACCAGAAGTTCAACATACCGGCGACCGCTCCAACGGGGATGTACATAGCGTCGGCGAAATTCAGGGAGGATTTCACCACGCTGGCATCCACGACCGGATACTTCTTCGTGTCCGGAACTTCGGGAAACATACCGGAAGCCGCTCAAATCCTGATGGTCATCATAATCACCGCATTGCTCATATACTTCTCGGCCAAGAGGCTGAAGGAAGTAAGGAAAACCCGGAAAGTAAGGGCGGAGAAAGAAACGGAAGATGAGTTAATCGAATGAAGGGGTGTCTGAATGTACATATTCGGGATAGATGTTCCGATACTTGAACTGCTGGTCATATTCTCGACAGTCGTTGTCATATACCTCATAATCCTGGAGATAGAGTTCAGGCAGCTGAGGAAGATAACCAGGAAGTTCGACGAGGAGGAGATCGCGCTCTCGAAGGAGATGAGGGAGCTGAAGGAAGAGATCTCCACCCTCAGGGAAGTCATCGGAACTGTAAGGCCGGCTAAAACGGAAAAACCGAAGGCATCCAAGTAAAGGGCATTCGAAATTTATAGAAATTGTTCCTAATTATAATAATGGAAGGAAGATATCTCCTTTTGGTTTTCATTATAAGCGCTTACCTGGCCTTCCTCGGGTATTACGTCGCGACTCCCCTCCCAATAACTTATGATCCGGCGATGCACTCGGAGATCGCAGACCCTATCATCGCTACTCAGCTCTATCCCGGCACCTGGGAGCCCCTCGCTGACACGGGGTTCTCCTATCCCCCGCTTTTGCACTGGACCGCCTTCCTTATATCCCTCGCCGGAATAGAGCCCATAGTAGCGGTTATATTCCTTGGGGTCCTTCTTTACGCGATCTTCCCGGTACTCCTGTACAGGGTCGGTTCGATCTGGGACAGGAAGATCGGAATCTTGGCGGCGCTCATCGGCAGCCTGACGCCCAACTGGAGTTTCGTTTTCATCGCCGGGGAGTATCCCCAGCTCCTGGGCATGGATCTCGCCCTGGTTTTCCTTTATTTCTACCTGAAAAAAGAGCCCTTCAGGGCGGGCCTTTCCCTCGGTTTCTGCGCCCTGTCCCACCCGTTCGTTCCGGTTTACCTGGTTCTTTTCATGATCGGTCATTCAGTAATCAATTTATTCAGGAGGGACAGCGGGACCCTCATAACGGCGGTCCGGATTTTCTCGATCGCCCTCCTTGTCGCTTCTATCTGGCTGCCCAAATACGCCGCTATAGTACACAATTCAACCACACACCAGTGGAGGAACGTCCGCTGGTATTACGAGCCGGGTTTCGTCGGATTCGATGAGGTGAATTCCTTCTTCGGGAATTTCGGTGCAGGGGGGAGATTCAATCCCGTGGTGACCCTCTTCGCTTTCGCAGCCATTCCCCTGATGGGCTTCAGGAAAAGAAAGGAATTCGCGCTCCTCCTCCTTTTCCTGTTCACCCTCGCCTTCAGCCTTTACCACATACCCAGTACACAGTATAAGTTCCCGGACACGCTTTCCCTTATACTCCCCATTCTCTCCTCGATGGGGATCGTATATTTCGTCGGCAAACTTAATCGGAAATATCTGGCAAAGACAGTAGCTGTCTTTTTCATCATCTTGTTCGTTTACATGGGGTATACGACTGCCATTCATGACATGGGATCAAAAGGATACGTACAGAAGGCAGTGACCACCCCAGAGGCGTACGAAGCCGCCAGGTGGCTGAGGGATTACGATTATGAGTATTCCAGGACAATCAAGACCGGGGAGGACGGGGTCTGGTTTTCCGTCTCTTCCCATAAATATGCGATGGATCCCCAGATAACGGACCTGGAGGTCCTGACGGAAAAGACCCTGGAGCAGATGGGGGACAGGGATAAGATAATCGAGAGAATAGAGAAAGAGGAACCGATTAATGATCTGATTAATAAACATGAAATAAAATACGTAGTTACAGAGGATGTCAAAACCATCCATTCCGGGGGCAATCTGATTTATGATCAGGATAACATACGAATATACGAATTTTAACAGAAAAGGTATTATAGATATAGAATAAATAGTTAGACGACTAAGATTTCAATATAAAGTCGTCATTCGAAAAAATTGAATGAAGCAGGTAGAACCTGCTTCACTCGAAATACGGGCCCGTGGCTCAACGGATACGGTGGTTTGAGGCGGAAGGAGTCTGCTTCTTTAGAAATCTGCCGTGAAGAGCGCTCGAGAATCATTCGGCGAAGCTTCGGACCGAGAGGTTGGGGGTTCGAATCCCCTCGGGCTCATTCAGAATAAATCATTAATCTGGAATATTCATGAAAATCTTTTAACGGATCAAACCAATTAATCTCAAGTGGGTCAATGCCTTGGGAATCTGACGAGTTTTTGGATATCGAAGATGATATTTTCGGGCTTCTTTCAGAGGAAGAAGACGAAGAAAACACCGGTTCCAAATCCAGATACGACGAAGAAGACGAGGAAAAGGAGGAGGAATACGCTTCTTTCGAAGATAACGGGGAATACCAGCAGAGGTTCGAGTATTCCAAAAACAAGAAACAGAAGGAAAAATACCCCGGGATAAAGGATAACAGGGAAATGGAATCCTCATGCAAAACCGAAAGAAAACAGGAAGACCTCCAGAGCCCTGAGGAGAGGGGTCACAAATGGGGATGCGGGTGCCCCGGTTGTCAAAGATTTATGAGGACATTCCCCGAGCTGGACCCCTCTCTGATCAATTCTGTTAAAGATGGTAAGAGTCCCGAAAGGAAGAACTACGTGGAGAAGGACAGATCTTCCTATCCCTGCGGCGGGAGGTTGCGGAACGAATACCATAAGATGCTGAAATTCACCATGGGAAGCGATAAGGGTTACGAATATTCCCTGGGCATAAAGAAAAGGGATGTCATGAAGTCGCTGGCGTTCTGAGGATCCTGACCAGGGTTCAATTAATTCTTATTAATTTTAATTACTAATTATAATCCTATGCAGCTGGGACGTATTTCGGGGAGTGTCACCACCACTGAATTCTCGTTCAAGGCAGAGGCCAGGGTTAAGAAGCTGCAGTACATCGCCCTCAAGGATTTCGAGGGCCGCTGGATACTTGCATACGTAGACTCGATCGTAAAATATCCGAACAAGACCCTGGCCAACGCCAAGGTAATAGGCTACAGGGACCAAAGGGGGTTCCTCCGTCAGGTGACGGTCCCCTTCGAGCCCGAGACACCCGTATATTCTGCGGAAGAGGATCTCATCAAGGCGACCCTGGGGCTTAAGAAAGAAGGCCTTTACGTGGGGCATCTCACCGGATACGACATAAAGGTGAACCTCCCCATCAAGCACCTTATCACCAAGCACATCGCCATTCTGGCCAAGAGCGGGGCCGGGAAATCCTATGCGGCAGGCGTCCTCCTGGAGGAACTGGCGGAAAACAACGTCCCTGTGGTCGTCTTCGACCCTCACGGGGAATACTCCACTCTCGTCCGGAAGAACGAGAAGAAGAACGAGGTCAGGATGATGGGGAATTTCGGGATCGGGCCCAAATCCTACAGCGGACAGGTAAGCCTCTTTTCCCTCTCGGGCAGGAACCCGGTCCGCCTGGGGGCGAGGCTGAGGGTCGAGGAGATAATAGAGATGATCCCTACCAAGATATCGGCGGCCCAGAAGGGGCTGCTGTATTCGGCAGTAAAGAACATGGAAGGCAAGGACTACACCCTGAGGGACGTAATAGAAGAGGTCGAATCGATCGAATCGAACGCCAAATGGAGCCTGGTCAGCCTTCTGGAAGTGCTCGAGAACACAAGGCTGTTCTCCCTCAACCCGACCAAGCCGGAAGACATGGTGAGGAAAGGAAAGATTTCAATAGTCGACCTCAAGGACGGGCAGCCGGAGATACAGCAGCTGGTGGTGATGAAGCTTGCGAAGGAGCTCTTCGAGGCCAGGAAGTACGGAAGGGTCCCGGAATTCCTCATGGTAGTCGAGGAGGCGCACAATTTCGCCCCGGAAAGGGGTTTCGGCGAGGTTTCGTCCTCGAAAATACTCAGGACCCTGGCCAGCGAGGGAAGGAAGTTCGGACTGGGCCTCTGCATCATATCCCAGAGGCCGGCCAAGGTGGACAAGAACATACTTTCCCAGGCGAGCACCCAGATAATCCTCAAGGTCACCAACCCAAATGACGTGAAGGCCATAATGGAGTCCGTGGAGGGCGTCGGGTACGGGACAAAGGAGGAGATAAAGGACCTCCCCATAGGGAACGCGATGGTGGTGGGGGTCACCGAGAAGCCGCTGCTGATAGACATCCGCGTCCGGAGGAGCGAGCACGGTGGCGAATCCATAAGGATCGACCAGAAAGAGATCGGATTCGAGGAGAGAATATCAACGTTCTCCCCGAAAATCTCCCGGTCGGAGGTCAGGAAGTCGTTCAAGGGTATCGGAGACATAGTTTTCCTGAACTACCCGCTCTGGAAGGCCACCTGCGTTTACGGGGAAGAAGAGACGGATTTCTACGTGGACGGCATACTCGGGGAGATCCTCTACTGGAAGGAAGGATCGAAGCAGTACAGCAGGGGGATACGCTCCCTTCTGGAGCTCCCCCCTTCACAGAGGAGCATACTCCTCTACCTGATCAGGAACAGAGACTCATCCCTGGAAAGGATATCCTCGGACCTCAAGATGCTCCTCAGCAACGTCCAGACGGGTCTCAGGTCTCTCGCGGAGAAGAAGTTCATAGCCACTGACGGGTACATGTTCAGGGACAACTTCAGACTCAACATCCCTTTCGACCCGAAGAAACTGGGGACCGGCTCGGACGTGGAGGAGAAGGAGAAGAAGGGAAAATTTCTCGATTTCATGATCTCACCCGACTTCGTGAGGAAGATCGGGGAGATATGGAACATCCGTATAAAGGAAGTCCGTCCCGTATACTATCCGTACTGGATGGTCACCCACAAAGAGAAAAGGTATTTAATAGATGCCCTGAACAATAAATTAGAGCTGGAAAAATCGAAGTCCATAAAAAACCTGCTGGTGTGATTATGAAATTGTGCGTTTTGGCCCCGAGGGAAGGGGAGATCGGATACAGCACCAAACGTCTGATAGAGGAGGCAAAGAGGGACTTCAAGGAAGTGGAACTGGTTCCCGTGATGGACGTGAAGCTGAGGATAAACAGGAACATGGAAGCCCGTTACGGAAAAGAGAGCCTTGAAAAATTCGACTACATCCTTCCGAGGATCGACAGCAAGAGGGCCCAGATAGGATACATAGTCATGAGCTTCCTGGATTACCTTGACGTCAGGAAGCCCTATACGGCTGACACCGTGATCCTCGCCCACAACAAGTTCCTGACACTCGAGAGGCTGGCGAGATTCGGCGTCCCGGTTCCCGAGACCCATCTCACCTCCTCGAAGGAATCGGCAAACGAGATAATGGGGAAGATGAAGCCCCCCGTCGTGCTGAAGCTCCTTTCAGGATTCGGGGGGGAAGGGGTCCTGATGGTTGACAGCAGGGAGACCTTCAAATCGGTGATCGAGACCATGAAGACCCTCAAGCAGGAGATACTCATCGAGAGGTTCGTGGAGAGTTCTGGAGAGGACATAAGGGGAATCGTCGCGGGAGACGAGATAATAGCCTCCTTCAAGAGGATCGCCAGGGAAGGGGAGAAGAAGGCCAACATACATTACGGCGGCAGGGCGGTGTCTTTCAAGCTCACCCCGGAAATGGAGGAGATCGTCCTGAAATCCTCGGAGGCCATAGGCTCCAAGCTCTGCGCCATCGACATGATAAGCGGTAAGAAGGGCGTTTTCGCGATAGAGGTCAACATAAATTTCGGCCTCCAGGGGATAGAAAAGACGACCAACATAAACGTCGCAAGGCGGATAATCGAGTTCGTGAAGGGAGAGATAAGGAGATAATGAAAAGAGGGCCTCCGTATGCTTCCCCGTCCGGGCTCTCGGGGCTTATAAAACATACCTCAAGCTTTTTAAATAACCCTGCCATTGAGTCATAATAGGACTGGTCTCTATGGCACTTGCTATAATAGGTAAAGAAAAGTCCGAAACGAACATACGCCTGCTCGAGGAGGCAAAAAAGCGGTTCGATTCCGTGTTCTTCGCCCCGATTGACGGGATAAGGATAGGGCTGGACGAGAAATTCGCGATAACCTACCGCTCCTCGGACCTGATGAAGTTCGATTCGGTCTTCCCGAGGATACCGAGCAGCTACTATTCCTACGGCTACCAGCTCCTTTCGCTCTTCCCTCCCGAGACCTTCACGCCCATCAAGCCCATCACCTTCCTCCTGGCATCGGAGAGGTTCTTCCTCCTCAGCGTGCTGAGGAAGAGGGACATAGACACCATAAACCTCCACCTCGCGAGGGACTCCAAGGCGGCCTACGGGCAGCTTGAGGAATCCGAGTTCCCCGTGATAGTCAGAATACCCGGAAACGAGACGGGAGTGATAGTGAACACCATAACCGAGGCGAAATCAGTGATAGACGCGCTCGGAAGCCTGAGGAAAAGGGTGCTCATAGAGAACGTCGTAAAGGACATGATTTCTGTGTACGTCGCATCTCCCGACGTCATCGCGGCGGTCAAAAAGAAGTCCAAGGAGAAGGACCTCGTTTTTTCCGCGGGCGACCTGAAAAAGACGAAGATAGACATGGAGGTCAAACACCTCGCGCTGGAGACCGCCAGGGCGATCGACACCCAGTTGGCAAGGGTGGACATATCCACCAGCCCGGAACTCTGCGTGGCGAACGTCCATCTCTGCCCCGGCCTGATCAGCGCCAGCAAGGTGACGGGGATCAATCTCCCCGGGGAAATCATGTCCCGTATCCATGAGAATTACAACGTAAACAAGGAGAAGCCACTCCTGATGAAGTTCTTCGAGGACGCCAAGTCGGTCATGAAGGACGTCCTGAAGAACAAGCAGCTGATGATGTAAATATTCGAAAGTTCACTCGATCTCCTTCAGCTTCCTTTTCAGTTCACCGATCTCCTTCTTGTACGTCTTCTTCCTGTAGACCCTCAGGACGAGATATCCCACTATCGCCGTGCAGATGGCGAGTATTATGATCCAGTTGATCGAAACGAATACGTTCTCGTCGCAGGAGACCTCGAACTCCTTCTGGTCATGCAGGAGGGTGTAGAACCCCTCCCGGAATTTCGCGTATGTCATGTATTTTCCCGAAGGCATCTTCCGGACGTCCAGGGTTATGGGTATCCTGACCTCGGTCAGCCTGTCGATCCTTCCTATCTTGATGTAATCAGCATAGGGCGTCTTGAGAGAAGGATAAGGTCCTATCACCTCGAACTCGATGTAGGAGTCCATGTGGTTTTCTGAGGGGATCACGAAAAGCGTTACGTTAGCCTCCTCCGCGCACTGGTATTCGAGGGCATTCAGGGATGTCACGAGAATGGGAGGCCTTTCCACGTATCTGAAAAATATGTTGAACGTCTCGTTGCTGTCTATCTCCGGGATGCCGACGGAAATGCCTTCCTCGTAAACGCTGTAGTTGAGGCCGTCTTCCATGTAGATGATTTTGGTCCGGTTCACCGGGAAAGGGACGGTCACGTCCTTGTAATCCTCGAGGGCGAAGTTCCTCACCGTCGTGTTCAGCTCGAAAATGATCGTGCTCTCGTTTATCTCAAGCACATCCAGATTCTCGTTCACCTTGAGGACGGGAGGCGTCGTTATCTCCACCTCATATGTTTTCCTGCACAGACCGCAGAGTTGGGCTATCCAGTTTAGGTAGGTCGAGTTTTCCTTCCTCAGCTCCAGCCTCTTCCTGTCCACCTCGGAGTCGTTGTATTCCACAAGGCTCCCGGAGAGGGTGTCCGGGAACACGCCGGTGATCATCACCTGGCTGACAGTAACGTTGTTAGGATTGGAAATAACGTATTCCTTGCGCCATATGACAGGGCTTCCGGCGACCGACTTCTTCACCTCCCATTTTCCCTCCTTGATATCGAGCCTGTCGAGGAGGACGTCCCTCCTGACGGGGGTATAGTAGTCCTCGAATATGATGGCATTGCTGTAGTAATTGTATCCGAACGCCCTGGTGAGAATGTAACTCGTCCCGTAAGGTATCTTTGTCTTGTACCCTATCTTTATCCTGTCCCCTTCCTTGAGGTCGAGGGTCTCCCCGTATATGCCCCCGCCCTTCCTCTTCTCGATGAGATATTCGACATATTCGTTGTTTCCTATGACCGTCAGGCCTCTCCTGATCAGGTCGAAATCGACGCCTTTCCTGTATTCAATCCATCCGTATTCCTCGCTGCTGTAGACATAAAGGGACAGCTCGCTCTCCTCGAGATACCCGTCCGAGGGGATATATACCGCCAGCTTGATGTCGCTTATCCCCCTAGTCCCGGAATCGATTATCGAGTAAGTGACGTTTATGTCGACGTAGTCGTCCGTGATGAAGCGGACGCTGGAATCCTCCTTGATTATCCCGGCGAAATATTCCTCCGGAGGTATCTCCGGGACAGACGGGGCTCCTCCTGCAGGTTCCTCCCCGGGACCGGGCGCCTCCCCGGACGCGGGGACGGTGAGATTGTATTGGGCGCTCCTGGTTACGGGCGTCCCCGTCAGGGAGAAGAGCGTGGTATAGGTGACAAAACTGTAGGTAAGGGTCTGGGCCGAGGAACCCCCGGAAAGATCGTACGTTATCATTATTTCCTCGTTCTGCCCCAGCGGCCTTCCTATCATCCCGGAAATATCGTACAGGTCCGCCCTCACGTAGCCGTCCTGGGTCTGGGTGGGGTTCACCCTTGTTATGGTGGCCGGGCCGGTCAGTTCATACCTTCCCGAATTGTTGGTGTAATAGACGCTTACGTTTCCTATCGACCAGGGGTTGGTGCTCCCCCCGAGCGACTGGTGAGGTACCACCGAATATATCGTGGCATTGTATGCGGGGACGTTCCCGTGACCTATGTGGGTCGCCGTGTCGTTGTGCCTAAGAACCACGGAACCGATGACGTTGGTGACTATCCCCGCCATCTTGTCCGGCCAGACGTCTATCGCATACAGATAGGGAAAATCAATGACGCTGGTGGAAAGCTGCTCCTCGATTGGGGATTCCCACACGAGTTTCCATTCGAAATCCGATGAATAATATATCCCGAGGTCGCCGCTGGAGGTGTCATAAAAGTCCGTCGTGTAAGTCTCGCCGGGAGAGATTATCTGGGTCATGTAGTCCCAGGCAACGGGGTTCGGGTCCCCTATCCTGTAGAGCCTCCAGCTGTCCACTACGTAATTAAGGCCGTAAGCGATGTTGGTTATGAAACCCCTCACCTTCCATGTGGTGGTGTTTACCATCTCCACACCCTGCCTGACCGGGCCCCTGCTGAAACGGTCCACGACCGATGTTCCTGTCATGGTGGAACCCTGCGAGGAATAAGAGCCCCTGAATCCGTCGATGTTGTCGGGGTCGGTGTACATGAAATCGTTGTCGTAATTGACGTCGGGCGTCATGTTCCCGAAGAACTGGAGGGTGTAATTGATCCCGGGGTTTATGTTCAGTGACCAGATGACCCTGTCATAGAAACCGTCCCCGTCCCAGTCCAGAATGTTGTGGGATCCCCAGGGGGAGTAGGAGCTGAATATGTTCATGGCATCATTGGATCCGTAAGTGTTTCTCGCGGCCTGGAATACGAAACCAACGCCGCCCATTGCATGGTCCGAGCTGAGGGTGACGTTGAATCCGATCACGTTCGAACCGTTCGCATGAAGGTCCTTCCCCCCGTCGGCGTTCCCGTGATCCACCCTCATTTTCAGAACCTTTATGAGGCTCTGGTTGATTTCATACTGGATTTCGTCCCCTCCTTTCGCGGTATTGATGTACATCCTGGTCCTGTCATCGGCATTGGGGGAGCCGGCGACGTTCCTGTAGACCTGGTTCGAGAGCATGTTCGTGCCGTAGGTGGAGGAAAGATTGATCCTGATGTACTGGAGCACGTCCTGCCTGTTGTCCACGTAAACCTCAACGTAGCCGTATCCCGTTATGTTGTCCAAAGGAGTCCCGTTCAGATAGTAGTTCGCATCCACCCTTTCGGTCAGGTAAGGGACCGGATGGGCGGATACCGCAGGGAGAAACAAAAAAGCGAAAACTATACCTAAGACTCCCCAACGAGCGGACTTCATATATAGAATTATATTGGAATTTCTTTATTAATTAATAAGGAAATTCGACCAACTATAAACTATGTTGAAGGGAAAAAGGGGTGTCTTTTTTATCCTTATCTTTATACTTCTGATTTTCTTCACCCTTGTCAACATACCGCGTATTTTCGCGGATCCCCAGCAGCAGACCTTCGTTCTCGACCCGGATTCCCCCATATTCAAATTCGGGATATACGAGTTCAACGACACGAACACGTCGATCCAGTTCGATTACGTTTCTCCCGGAAACCAGACGTTCTGGGTGAGCGTCCCCAAGAACTCCACGGTGATCAACGCGACCATGAACGTCACGGGAAAGATAACGACGATTTACAAGAAGGACGTGACGTCCGTCGGCATGAAGGGGATATCGATAGGGGACCTGACGTCAAGTCCCGGAAACGAGGTGGTATCGGGAAGAAAGGGTTCCGCTTCTGCCGCATCTACATTGTTTCTGATGAGCGGTTATGACGGTTCGGTTATTTCCACTTTCAACCTCAGCGGTTTGCTCTATTACGAGACATATTCAACCGCCATAGGAAACGTGACGAACGATGACGGGAACGAGATAGTTTTCGGGCATCAGGACAAGAAGGTCCACGTCCTGCGGGTGGACGATGCCGGACTGATGGAGCAGGTATGGGAATACGAAACGGGCAGCATCGTCCGTTCAGTCACGGTCGCGGACCTTGACGGCGACGGAATCAACGAGGTGATAGCCGGGTCCGAAGACAAGAGCGTGTACGTTTTCAATTCTACCGGCGGCATCATATGGAACTATTCCACGGACAGCTCGGTTTATGCGGTGGCGGTGGGAAACCTGACGTCAGACCCGGGAAACGAGGTCGCCGCAGGCGCCGGCACAATAATATACGTACTAAACGCCTCCGGAGGCATGGTGTTCAACCAGAACATCGGAAACACGATAAATGCGATAGCCGTAGGGAACGTGACGGGCGATCCGGGAGACGAGATCGTGACCGGCGACCAGAACAACATAGTCTTCATGTTCAACGTCAACGATACCGGAGTTGATGCCGTATGGAACTACACCGCGATCGCCCAGATAAACAGCGTTACAATAGGGGATGCGGTTTCGGCGGACAGCCCGGGCAACGAGATAATAGCGGGATCGGACGAACCGAAGGTCTATGCCCTCACGAAGGACGGGGGCCTGATATGGGATTTCGTCACGGACACCTTCGTCCAGACGGTCGCGATAGGAAACCTGACGAACGACCCCGGGAACGAGGTCGCCGCGGGGGACGGGCACCTTTACGCCTTCAACTTCGACTACTTCCCCACGAACGTATCGATAGACGCTGGCGGGGACGGGGACTACGACTGGAGCATCTACCCAACGGAAAAGCTCAGGACGACCGTCCTGGCTTCCGGGCTGGTCCAGGAGATCAACGACTTCCTCGTCAGCTGCACCCCGGACAGCGGGGGGAAGTGCGACGTCCCTCTCATCTTCCATTCCGACTGGCAGGGGAAGATGAACATATCCGACCTGAACGTCACCTGCAATTACAGCCTCAACTCGCTTTTCAGCTATTCCAACGTCTCGGCATGGTCGCGGACAAGCAACGTAAGCACCAACGAGAGCGTCGGGAACTATTCCAAGAACATATCTTTCCACGGGAACCCCCCCTACGACGTGCTCATCAAGTACGTGAGGGTCGACGGCGGCGCGGGAGCCTGCGATTTCAACGGCTCGGTAGAATCCGTGACGACCGCGGAGGGGAAGAACGTCTGCAACGTGGACGACTTCACCCTTTCTTCATCCGGCCCCTTCCCTTCCGGCCTTCTTCTCTGGGACGACACCCTGGATTCCGGAACACCGGTCGTACAGACGGAAGGAACGCCCTTCTTCACCAACCTGACGGAGAACTTCAATTACAGGAAGCCCTTCACCGTATCGAACACCTCCTCGACAACGATCACAAGCGTGATATCCAACATCTCGGTCACCGACTCTTCGATAGACGGGACGGAATTCCTGAACGTGACCTGGAAGGGGACGGAATGCGACATAACCCCGGCCGGCACTACGAATTGTGACATACAGAACCCATCGTACACGTCCATGCCCTGCTCCGGCGACTATTTCCTGGTATGCAAGGAGGATACGGACACGGACGGGACCGTGGACTTCTTCAAGTGGGTGCAGCCCTGGTCGAACTCCTCGGTCAGCTACGTAGCGGGCGGGACCACCAACCTCCCGCCGAACCTTTCCTCGGCAAACGTGACGCCCCCGTCCGGCCTCTGGGGGGATGCCTTCAACTATTCGGTGTTCGTGAACGACACGGACAACGACGAGGTCAACATAAGCCTCTGGGTGCATTTCAACCTGACGGATTCCTGGAGCCTGATGAATACCAAGAACGTCTCCGGCTCCGGTCTTGTCTGGTTCAATTTCTCTTCCAACAGGACCTGGGTCGGGTATGATTCCTACAGGTTCGAATACCAGGACATCAACTCTTCGGGTTACCCGGTGCATCTTAAGACCAATACGTCGGAACATCCCGGACCGAACATCAGCCGGCACAACGCATCCGTCGCCTATCAGACCGGGAACCAGGTCCAGGTGGTGAGGCCCGGATCCAACTATACAGTCATGATAGTGAGGATCAACGACACCAACAGCGGCACCTGGGCCAATGACAGCGTATCCTGCAGGTTCTTCGTTACGACAGACGGTTCCGCGTATGATTCCGGGGCACAGAATTTCACCAATTCAACCGGGCACTGTATCTATTACTTCGACCCCGATTACTCCTATTCGATCGGCAACCAGACCTGGTACGCATCCGTTCAAGACGATTATTATTATTTCCCCTCCAATTCCAGCACGTTCAACATTTCCATAACGGGAGAGATCAATGCCCGGCTGGCATTCCCGACAGAAAACCAGAGCCTGCAGAGGAACCAGACCAACCAGCTCCGGGCAAAGATGGTGGACGAATACGGTCAGGACGTGAACATTTCCGGATATAACTGCACCTTCTGGTTCGACGGGAACCAGGTCGGGAACTCAACCACGAACGGAAGTACCTGCACCTACGGCTGGAACCCGAACTGCACCTTCCCGGTGGGAGACTATTTCGTGAACGTCACTCTCTGGGGAAACGCCTCAGAGCTTTACACGATCACGGACGGCGAGGACAACGCATCCGTTCACATGAAAGACACCGCCTCCACAAACGTTACCTCGCCCCCGGATTACCATTCGGTCTACAAGGGGGATTCCATCTACTTCAACTCCTCCGTCAACGACACCTGCGTGCAGTGTTCGCCCTCTGATTACAGCGTCACATGGTCAGAGAAATGGAAGCGCATGCTGAGGATAGACGTAAACGAAACGTCCGGGATGCAGAGGACGGGGGAGCCCTTCGTCATCAACGGGAGCCAGATTTATTCCGAAAGCATCGACCTGAACGACTGGATCGTCAATTACACCAGGGTCATTCTGAACGGCACCGAAATACCGAGCGAGGTCAGGGCGTGGACGGACGGGTCCAAGACCTCCCTGAACCAGTCGCCGGTTTACATGACAAATTTCACCGAGCTGGTTTTCCTTTACGATTCCCAGCCGTACCAGAACCTGACCTTCTGGGTTTACTACAACCGTTCGGATCCATCCCCGCAGAACGTCACCTACATAGAAAACGGGGGTTTCGAAGGGAACGATACAGACGGATGGTCCTGCGGCTCGAGCAACTGCATAACCAGCTGCTGTGCCTGCGGAACCAGGAGCGACGGTTCGGAGACGGAAGGCAATTATTCGCTGTACCTTTCCTCGGACGGCCAGATCTCCAACAATCTCGTGTGGATATCGAACGATCTCGACAGGCCGGTACGTTCGGATTACCTGAAGATAAGGTACAAAACAGAGGGCACTTTCGCGAACGGCTCCTACGTCAATGTTTCGGTGGGCGGACTGGTCTACACCCTGAACACCTCGAACGTGACCTCCTGGAAGGATGCGCTGATATACAATTCCTCCGTTTACAACGCCGACGTCGTCACCATAACCATACACGACGTCGACCCCCCGATCGGCTGCGCTTCCTCCGCGCAGATATACGTCGACACCATCTGCGTGGCCAATTCCACGGGTGACTGCATAAGCCTGGATTCGGGCATTTCCGACGCATACGCCCCCGAATCCCAGAGCGGCATCGGGACGGGTTCCGGGTACAACTGGACGGTTCCGATCACAGAGCCGGTGGGTCTGAGAAGGATAATAGGCAACGCCTCCGGGCCGTATCACGAACCCGGTGTCGGACTGAAACCCGTCTACATATACGGATGGAGCAACCTCTCGGACATCAACATCAGCTCCGACTACTGCTGGCTGAATGAGACGTACATATGCATGCAGAACGCGAGCATGGCGGTGTACTGCGACGTGATGGACGTCAACACGACCGGAGGGATAGAATACTACAACGTCAGCTATTATTTCAACGGATCCTTCATAGGCAGCAACGTCACCAACTCCTCCGGGGTCTCTGTCCTTTACGCCGCCGGCATCTCCGACCAGTCGGGCGGATATGTCCTGAAATGCAACATAACGGATGACGTTTATTACAACACCACCCTGGAGACAGAACAGGAGATGACGATAAACATAACCAGCGGGAACACCGCCGGAAACCTTTCGGTCACCCCGGTGTCCGTCAGCGCCGTAAACATAACGATGCAGAGCAATTATACCTTCGAAATCAACGTGACACTTGCCAACACCGGAGAGGGCATAATGTATTCCCCCGAATTCAACGTATCCCTTCCGGAGGGATTCTTCATGGAAGGCATCACCTGCGGGGTGATCTCTCCCGGCGGGGAGTGCAGCAGCCTGAAAAACGTGAGCGTCACAGATAACGCTTCCATAGGCGTTCATCCCGTCAACATATCAGCCGGATGGAGCAATCCCGACTCGAGCACCGGTTACACGGCCAACTCCACGTCCGTCAACGTCACATCCTATCCGTTTCTCAGGATTCTTTCGGACCCGATCAACGTTTCGATGCAGCGGGGGGAGACCTCGGAAGTGGGAAATCTCACAATAGAGTCCTTCGGGAACGACGGTCTGGAAAACGTCACCCTTTACCTTTCAGGCGGAGATTCCTCCGGCATGAGCGGCTGGTTCATTTACAGCAACAATTCTTTCGACCTTTCGAAGGGGGAAAACAAAACGGTTTTCATTAACGCCTCGGTCCCCCTGCTGAACGTGACGGAAGGCCTTTACGTTTCCAGCGTCAGGGCACATGCATACGGTTCCTATTGCTCCCCCCAGTCGAACTGCTACGACAGCCTCCCCCTTAACGTCACCATAAGGGCCCCTGACTGGGAGATAAACCCGGAGAACATGTCCAAGGACATAGGCATCGCGGCGAGCGACAGGATCTTCGGCACGGTTGCCGTCACAAACAACAACCTAGGTAATTATTCGTTCAACGTGACCGTCATCGGGAACGGGTCTTCCTACATCAACACCGACACGACCGCTTTCAACCTGACCGGGCTGAACTCCACGGTCCTGACGATATACCACAACTCAAGCTCTGAGTATACCGTGGGAAAATGGACGGCGAACGTGACCATAACGAACGAGGCCGGTACGGTATTCCCGAGGTCGCTCAACGTTTCCGTCGAGCTGAACGTGGTGAACATGCAGCTCGACATAGTTTCCCCCAACAGTTCCGTTCCCACGTCACCCATAAACGCAAGCGGTCTGATCAACATAACCGTGAATGCAACCAGTGACTTCCAGCCTTTGAACGAGAGCATGTCATGGGATATCATCGTGGGCGGGGAACAGTGCACGGGTGTCGGGGAACATTTCAATCCCTCGTCTTCCCTTTGGGAGCTGAACTGCACCGCACCTTCCATTTCAGGGAACGTCATAAGCAATTCCCTTTCGGTGGTCGGGACGTACGCCCCGGTGCCGGACATCGAGCTATATGACATCGAAGAGGGGGCTGTGATATACGATGACATAACACCTCCCCGGTTCGGCACGGTCGTCGCGAATTCCTTCCAGAACGGAACGGAATCCTCCGTCCTGGTTTCCGTTAACATCACGGATAATGTCGCGGTGGACGGTTCCTGGATCGAGGTGAACCACACGGGGAACACGAAAATATACAGCTACACCAAAAGCGGTAACGAATACACCTTCAATTTCACGAACCTCACCGGGGCGGGGGACTACGACATAACGGTTTACGCCAACGATTCCAATGGCCTGCTCGGGAACGCCTCGGGATGGTTCGAGTCATACCTCACGATAGGGCTCTCGGGATCCGCCACCGATCCCGGCGGGAACAACCAGTCCGTCAACTTCACCTACTACAGGACCGGGACCGGATACTTCATACATAACATCATGACGAATTCCTCCCACGGGTCTTACAACATGACCATCCGCAGGCGCATATACGACCTGAGGGCGGAATTCTCTGGAAACGTCATAACATTCTACGGGGTGAATTCAACCGGGACCGCCGTCAATCAGCACAACGTTTCCGATCCTGAAAACATGACAACCCCCGTGTCATTCGACTTCATCCCGAACAGCACGTCCCCGGGATATTCAAACATAAA
>CAZEXF010000003.1:0-20256 GCA_964516855.1 uncultured archaeon
GGGGCCACCGTGAACCAGAGGAAGTGGGGATACAAGGTTTTCGTGAAGCTGAAGGATCACTTCAGGAAGGTGTATCCCGTCAACCCCAATTACAGGGAGATCGTGGAAGAGAGGTGTTATCCTGGTCTTAAGTCACTGCCGGAGAAGCCTGATCTGGTGGTGACGGTGGTCCCGCCGGAAGTCACCGAAAGCGTTGTGGAGGTCTGTAAAGAATTGGGAATCCGGAAGGTCTGGATGCAGCCGGGATCGGAATCGGGGAAGGCGGTTGAATACTGCAAAGAGAACGGGATAGAATGCAGGTACAACGCCTGCATGGTCGTGGACGGCCTTAAGGACTGCTTTTAGGTGATTTTATGAGAAGGATAGCTGTTACCGGAGGGAAAGGGGGAACCGGGAAGTCCACGGTAGCGACCTCCCTGGCCACGGAGCTTTCGAAGAAGTGGAAGGTCCTCCTGATAGACGCGGACGTGGACTGTCCGAACGACAGCATGCTTCTTTCCATAGAGACCGAGAAGGTGAAGGACGTGTACCAGGAGATACCGGAATGGGACCTGAACAAGTGCACGAAGTGCGGGATCTGCTCGAAGGTGTGCAAGATGAACGCAGTGGTGTTCGTTAGCGGAAGATACCCGATATTCGTCCCGGAGCAGTGCAGCGGGTGCGGCGCCTGCATGCTGGCCTGCCCGGAGAAGGCGATAGGGAAGTCCAGGAAGAAGATAGGGTCCATACACAGGGGTTCGGGCAAGGGGATAGACATCGTCTCCGGGGAGCTGATACCCAAGGAGATGATATCGGAGTTCGTCGTGGATGCCCTGAAGGAATATACGGGACCCCTGGAGAAGGATTATGATTATGTAATTGTCGACACGGCCGCGGGGACACACTGCGGCGTTATTACCTCGCTGAAGGGGTGCGGGATTGCCCTTGCGGTCACCGAGCCCACCCCCCTAGGAGGGCACGACCTGGACCTCATACTGGAGCTCCTGGGGATACTGGGGATCCCGGGGAAGATAATAGTCAACAGGTCGGACATAGGGGACAGGAAGATAATAGAGAAGGTATCCGGTAAAAGGAAGACCCCCATAATGGGAGACATACCCTACAGCAGGGAGATACTGGAGGCCTATTCGAAAGGAAAGCCCATCGAGTGTGAAAGTATCAGAAAGCTCGCGAAGGAGCTGGAGGGATCATGATGAAGGTCATTACCATACTTTCGGGAAAGGGAGGGGTCGGGAAGAGCTCCGTTACCTCCTCCCTGGCGGTCACGGCCGCGAAGGACAGGAAGGTAACCGCGGCCGACTGCGACGTGGACGCCTCCAACCTCGCCCTGGTCCTGGGGCTGAGGGACGGGGACATGAATGAATGGGAATGGACAGAGACGTCTGAGAAGGCCGTCCTGGACGGGAAGAAATGCACCCACTGCGGCAAGTGCAGGGACGTCTGCAGGTTCTCTGCGATAGACTGGGACGGGAAAAGGAACGTCCCCGTCTTCAACGGCCTCCTCTGCGAAGGCTGCGGCACGTGTCTGATAGCCTGCCCTGAGAAGGCGATAAGCCTGAAGAAGGTGAAGAACGCCAGGATAGGCGTGGGAAAGACCGGATACGGGTTCGAGGTCGTCACCGGGCAGCTGAAGATGGGGGAATCCGGATCAGGCAAGGTCGTCACCGAGGTGAAGCAGAAGGCCGGGAAGATCGCTAAAGAGAAAGGATCAGAGATACTTTTTGTTGATTCCGCCGCTGGGATAGGGTGCCCGGTCATAGCCTCTGTGAACGGCAGCGATTTCGTGGTGGCGGTCACCGAGCCCACCCCTTCGGCATTCAGGGACCTTGAGAGGGCCCTCATGGTGGTGGAGCATTTCAGCATACTTTACGGCATCGTCATAAACAAGTGGGACCTCAACCCGGAATTCTCCGGGGAGATAGAGAGGTTCGCCAAGTCGAGGGGGATTCCCGTGCTGGGGAAGATACCCTATGACAGGAGGTTCGTCGAGGCCCTGGTGAACCTGAAGCCAGTGGTTACGTACGGGAAAAAATACGAGAAGCTTTTCGGGGAAATACTCGGGAACATCAGTATCCTTCGATGAAGAGCTTCCCTATCTCAGGGTTGACGCTTATCATATTGGTCTTGCCGTGGGGCTCCTTCTCTATGATGTTCCTCGACCTCATCCTTTCGAGGGCACGGAACACCCTGACCTTGGGGATTCCGGTCTCCCTGACTATGCCGGCCTGGGACTTCTTGCCGTCCCCCTTTACCAGGCTTTCGATTATTTCCGCCTCCTCCCCGCTGAATAGGATGCGGAGCAGGGTTTTTTCAAGTGTCCTGCATTCCGGGGGCGGAGTGAAAAGGTAGTAGATGAACGTCCCTATGAGGAGGCCTATCGAGGCGGTCACCGGTATCAGTATGGGAAGGGGGATCGCGCAGGAGCAGATATTTCCCGCGTCCAGGAGGAGCTGGATGTACCAGGACATGATGGAGATTACAAGCACGAATATGGATATCGTCATGGTTGCCGTTATTATCTTTTTCGAGTGATTCATACCTTATGTTTCACTTTCTGAAACTTAAATATTTATATTGTTTCAGGAAAATAAAAGGTATGAAAAATGTGATTTTGATCCTTGGCCTGCTGGTGGCGCTCTTCGCAGCCATGGCTGTGCCGTCGGCCTCTGCCATGGAGGACAAGGTGTGCGTCCTGTATTTCACTTATGTAGGGTGTCCGAACTGCGCCACCACCGATCCTATCGTTCTTAGTGACTGGACCGGGAAATACGGCAACTTGGTCGTGATCGAGCACATGTGGCACGGGCACGACTACCAGGACCCTGATCTTCAGTTTTTCGGGACATACGCCGCGGGATACGGCACCCAGGGTGCAGTCCCCTATCTCAGCATAGATGAAGACAACATAAGGCTGGGAAGGGCCGACGTCCCTGCCGGGGAAGACGACATTAAGTCCATGACCTCGAATCCCTGCCTGCTGTCCGGGGGGGCCGTCCCCTTCGGGGAGCTCGGCCTGAACGATCTGGAAGGTATGCCCAAGATCTGGGCCAACGGAAGGATACTGATCTCCCAGGGAGATGATAAGTGGCTTTTCCAGTGGGACGGGGAGGATGTATCCGGTGACATCTCTGGGAGCGGGGGCATAAGCAACAGTCTGCTTAAGGAACTGCTCTTCACTGAAGACGTTACACATGCCCTGGAAGGTAAGAGGTTCGAAACCGCGGAGCCCCAGAGGGCCGAGTTTTCCGGTACCGCCTTCCCTGAATACGGCTTCGTCCCGCACAAGGATTTCGAAAACGCGGTGGAGATCGAGATATGGACTCCCGGGTGCCCGGACTGTCCCGATCCCGGGGAGTGGTCCGGATGCGTTGACGGTATGAGGACCAGGACAAACTACAGGTGCTCCGAGGAGACCGGGTTCGAATGCGTAGCCTATGAGCAGACCGGGGAATGTCCGGGCGGAAATTCAGGGAACGGGGAGGATCTGACCGCCCTGGCCGGTCTCGCCGCCGTCCCGGTAATAATACTGATCATTATAATAGCGGTAGTTTTCGTGTTCAAGAGGCCGGGGGGAGGCGTCTGAGATGGATGAGAGGAACAAGAGATTCGTCATCGCGGGAATAATAGCGGTTGCGATAGCCGGATTCTTCTTCCTGGCGGGGCAGGCCAATCCTGATGCCCTGAAGGACCTGGGGGTCACCATGCCTTTGCCGATGTTCACTCTTTTCATAGCCATAATAGACGGGTTCAATCCCTGTACCATGTGGGTGCTCACGTTCCTTCTTGTCTTGCTGATATCGGTATCCCATTCCAGGAAGAGGATATTCACGGTAGGGCTCGTATTCGTGGTGGTCGTGTACGTATTCTATTTCCTGTTCATGGCCGCCTGGCTGAACGTGTTCTTCTTCATAGGGCTGCTTGACCCGGTGAGGATAGCGATCGGGCTGCTCGCGTTAGTGGCCGGGGCCATCAACTGCAAGGAGTTCTTCTACTTCAGGAAGGGGGTCACCCTGATGATACAGGAGAGCCACAAGAAGCCCCTGGTGGGAAGGATAGAGGGCATGAAGAGGGTCATAAGGGAGGGATCGTTCCCGGCCCTCATAGTGGCTTCCGTTTCACTCGCCGCCTTTGCCTCCCTGGTGGAGCTTCCCTGCACCGCGGGATTCCCGATAATATACACCAAGATACTGGCGGAGAAGGTCCTTTCGGACAGCCTCGGGTATTACCTTTATCTGGCCCTTTACAACCTCGTTTACGTGATCCCGCTTTCCTCGATAATAGTCCTTTTCGGATACTTCTTCAGGGGGAAGCAGATCACGAAAGGGCAGATGTCCGCGATCAAGGTGATCGGCGGATTGATAATGATATTCCTGGGGATCATACTGATTTTCAACCCCCAGTTGCTGATGCTGGTGTGATGAGCGAAACGGACACTTCTTCATTCCGATAACTTTAAATATCAGTTGATACTAAATAATATCAAATGATAAGAAAAAGTATCAAGAGGACGATCAGGGAGCATTTTTTCGTGAATCCCTCGGACAGGCTCAGGGTAAGGCAGATCGAGAAGAAGCTGGGCCTTCCCCTGCCTTCCGTAATAAGGTACTGCAGGGAACTGAAGGAAGAAGGGATTCTGAAAACCCTTGTCATTGGAGGGATCACCCTGTATACAGCGGACAGGGCGAGCGGGAATTTCCTTCTGGAGAAGCGGCTGTACAACATAGGGCAGCTGTACAGGACGGGGCTGGTGGATCATATCAGGAAGGAGCTGCACAATCCCGTGATAATAGTCTTCGGTTCGTACGAAAAGGGCGAGGACACCGAAGGCAGCGACATCGACCTTTACATACAGACCCCTTCGGAAAAGCGCATGGACCTCGGAAGGTACGAGAAGGTCCTGAAGAGGAAGATACAGCCGTTCGTCCATAAGAGCCCGGGCGAGATCGGGAACAAAAATCTGGCCAACAACATCCTCAACGGCACTGTCCTGAACGGCTTCCTGGAGGTTTTCGGATGAAGCAGGCGGACTGGAAGGAATGCATGGAGCAGAACCTTTCGGTGAAAGTCACTCCCGACGGGGAGAGGGCGAAATCCCTGATCGGGACGGCTATTGGAAGGATCGAATCCGCGAGGGAGCCCGGGGAAAAGACGGCCAATTTCGTTTTTGAGGACTATTACTCCTCCGCACTTGAACTGGCCCATGCGATAGCCATACTGGACGGGTATAAGATAAGCAATCACGTCTGCCTCGGTCATTATCTCAGGGATGTCCTGGAAAGGCGGGACATGTACGTGGTCTTTGACGACCTGAGGTATAAAAGAAACGCCCTTACCTATTACGGGAAAATGATGGATTTCGGGACGGCGAAAGAATCGATCGAGAAATGCAGGAAGCTCATCAGAGAACTGAAAGCCCTGTTCCGTGAAAGATCCGTTGAGCGAAAATCCGGCTGATGATGGTGGTTTGGATGAAACTGAAACCGATCGGGGTGATCCGTTCCCCCTACAGGACGAGGGAGGAGGCGCCTCACCAGGGGAAGGGAATATCGAGAATAGAGCTGAAGGATGAATTCTCGGAAGGCCTCAGGGACATCGAGAGCTTCTCCCATCTCCACGTATTCTACTGGCTGGACAGGTCGGAGGGATTCTCGCTTTCTGTCAGAACTCCCTGGGATCCGGAACCGAAGGGGCTGTTTGCGACGAGAACCCCCAACAGGCCGAACCCGATAGGCTATTCCGTGGTCAGGCTGGTGGAAAGGAGGGGGAACGTCCTGACGGTGGAGGGGCTGGACGCGATTGACGGGACGCCCGTGATAGACATAAAGCCCTATATTCCAAAAATAGATTCGGAGCGGGCGGGAAACGCGAATTCCGGATGGCTGGAGGGGAAATTAGGGCGTCGATGGAATGAAACACGGGACGGATTCTGATTTGGCTGAAATAAGCCCATGATTAACTTTATATATCAATATTTTAACTATTAAGTAGTGATAAATTTGAAGGGGATATTCGAAAGAGCGTCGAGATTCGTTGAATCCAGACTCGGTTCAGCGGATTTTGTGTTTTTGGGCTGTGATATTGACAGAAAGGGGAACGTACATCTCTATTCCAATGCCCGTCTGGATGGTTATTCGGAAAGCGGGAGGGTCTATGAGAAGGTGGTCCAAAAGGATGAAGTTACCGGTAAGCAGAGGAATGCCCTCAACAGGTATCTGGTAGTCGGCCCAAGTCTGAGGAAAACCAACTTGCCGGATTCGGATGAAATCTACACGAAGGATCTGGAGACTGATTTGTTCGGGATAAACGAGCATCCGGAATACGTCTTCGTTCCCGCAAAAAATACCATCACGAAAGAGATTGTCGGGGACAGGAAAACCTATAATAGGATGAAAAGGAAGCTGAAAGAGAGTCCGGGAGATTCCGTTCTGGTTCACGAATGCGCTCACAGGATTCCGCCGGAAATCAGAAACAAGCTGGCAGAAAGGTTTGGCCTGGGAATGGATGAGGATTTCAGCAGGGAAGTCCAGGAAGAGATGTTTGCCAAATACACGGAAATGCTTTATCTCTTGGAAAATTACCCGGGGATCGCGAGAAAAAGAAAAAAGCAATTTGAAAGGGAAATCAGCGAGGGAGAAAAGGAGTCCCCTCACGGGCGCGATCCTCACCCGGCAGCCTCGAAATTATTTTTCGTTCTGGAAGAAAGGCCGGAACTCAGGGATTTCGTCGATTCACTTTACGCGGATTCCTCCAATAAATATGCTTTGACAGAAACGGAAGAAAAAAGGCTCATGGAAGCGAAGAATTATCTGAACAAAAGGTTCTCGAATCGCAGTTTAGGCTGGATAAAACTGAAAAAATACAAAAGGTATGTCGAGAAAATAAAGAAGGACTTGGATAAAGAGCTCGCTAATCTTTTGGAAATCGTTCATCAGAGCGATCTGCTCAAAATGGCTATGATCAGGGAAAAAGTTGGTGAAGGAAGGCTTCTCTACCTCATGTCCGGTGATGATTCTCTGCCGTCGGAGATATTCGGTGATGTTACCTATCTTGATCACGACCCCGAGAGTGTGAAAAATCTCAGGGAGAAAGGTATGCGTAAATCAATCCAGGGGGATGCTCTCAACCTTCCGTTCCGTGATAAGACCTTTGATTTGGCCTTTTTGAAATACCCTCTCGTTTCAACCAGCAAACCTGAGAACGATCATGACGAGAGGTATGTCAAGGAAGTCGACCGTGTTTTGAGAAACGGGGGAAGCATAATATTCGTGGCTTCCGAAGATTACATAGAACCCGATATCCTGCACGGAATGGGATACGTTTCGGAAAGGATCGGATTTCCCGAGGATATTACCCGTTACGGTGGACTTGCGGGTGAGCTGAACAGACATCTGAACAGACATATCGATTTCAGTGATTACCTTCCCATAGAAATGCCTGTGGAAAGGCTCCGCAAGCAAAAATGACTTTAATTGACCGAATCCTTATTCTTAACTGGTGATAGTCCGTGAAGGGTCGGGTTCCTTTAGTGTTGTTTGCGGCATTAGTCGTCTCAGGAGCGGTGTTATTTTTAATTCAGGAAGGGATAAATAAAACGGAGAATGGGATTGAAAACGAAACCCGGGAAAGTGATCGAAATGGGTATTGTAAGAAACGCGACCCTGACGACTGTCTATGACAATTATCAGCACAGGCAGGGTCTCAGGACCGGGTGGGGGTTCTCCTGCCTGATAGAGACGGAAAGGGAGACCATACTTTTCGACACCGGGGCGGATTCCGGGACCCTCCTGGGTAACATGGAGAAGCTGGGAAAGGATCCGGAAGGGATCGGAAAGATCGTGCTTTCCCATGCCCACGGCGACCACACCGGAGGGCTGGAGGGGGTGCTGAGAATTAATCCGAGAGCAATCGTATATACCCCTTCCTCCTTCCCGGACGGATTCAGTGAAGATGTGAAATCTTACGGGGCGGAGACAGTTAAGGCCGGGAGTCCGGAAAAGATTTCTGAGGGAATCTCGACGACGGGAGAGCTGGGGAGCGGGATAAAGGAGCAGTCCCTTGTGATCAATTCCCCCGAAGGGCTGGTCGTGATGACGGGGTGCGCCCATCCCGGGATCGTCCGGATAATCCGGGAAGTGAAGAGAATGGCCGAGGGGGAGATATACCTCGTGATGGGGGGATTCCACCTGGACGGGGAGAGCGATCTGGAGCTCAGTAGGATAATAAGGTCCTTCAGGGAGATGGGCGTGAGGAAGGCCGCCCCCTGCCACTGCTCAGGGCAGAGGGCAAGGGAGCTGTTCAGGGAGGAATACGGTGAGGATTATGTTGACAACGGGGTGGGAAGGGTGATAAAGCCGTGAATCTGAACATTAGAATGGAGGGCGCTTGGACATGATAACCTTTTCGTGCAAGAAGATAAGCCAGGAGGAGCTCATAAGGTGCTCTTTCACCCTCAACAGGACCGAGTACAACGTGATGATGTTCATGCTGAAGACGGACGGAATGTTTTCCGCTTCCCAGCTCTCCCGGAAAATGGGCCTGGACAGGACGACCGTCCAGAAGGCGATGAAGGGCCTCGTGGAGAAAGAGCTGGCCAGGAGGAGGCAGAAGAATCTTTCCAGGGGCGGGTATACCTTCCTTTACGAGATAAACAACAAAGGGGAAATCAAGCAGAAGATGAAGGAAATAACGTACAAGTGGTACAAGAGCGTCGAGCAGGCGATCGACAGGCTGTGAGGATCCCTTTCGCGAATGATAGTGAATTAAGGATGGTCCCGGCCCCACAACTCCGCAAACCATTTAAATGATAGTGATTAAAGTAATCACTAACGGCAGTATCGATCACGGGAGGTTAGCATGAACGACATAGAGGAAATCATGAAAAGGAAGCTGGATGAAATGAAGGAGAAGGCAGGCCCGGAAGCAGGCGGAAACCAGATAGAAGTGGATGACGACAGCTTCCGGGAGAAGGTAGTGGAGCAGAGCAGGGATACCCCGGTCATCGTTGATTTCTGGGCCGAGTGGTGCACCCCCTGCCTGATGCTGGGGCCCGTCCTGGAAAAGATAGCAATGGAGCAGGACGGCAAGCTCATCCTGGCCAAGATGAACGTGGACAAGAGCCCGAAAACGAGCCAGATATACGGCATAAACGCCATCCCGGCAGTCAAGATATTCAGGGATGGCAAGGTCGCCGACGAGTTCGTGGGCGCCCTGCCGGAGGAGCACGTAAGGGAACGGATAAAGAAAAGCCTCGGTGGTTAGGACGGACGGTGCAGGGAAATCCATTCCGGATCAGGCCGGTCAATTGGAGGCGGTCCTGAGAACAGCTGGAATCCGGGAGGGCCAGGTCGTCCTCGATTTCGGCTGCCACAAGGGGGACTACACCATCCCGGCAGCGGAGATAGCCGGGAAGGATGGCATGGTCTATGCCGCTGACAAGTACGCCGAAAACCTGGAAGAGGTCAGGAAGAGGGCGGAAAGGGCAGGGCTGAGAAACGTCAGGACGATCAACACCTCGGGAAAAGTCAGGCTGCCCCTCAGGGACGGAGAGGTGGATGCAGTCCTCCTTTACGACGTGATCCACCTGGTCGGGAAGAACGACTCGAGCACGGGGAAGGACAGGGAAAGCCTTTACAGGGAGATGCACAGGGTAGCCGGGAAAAACGCGCTGGTCTCCGTCTATCCGAAGC
This sequence comes from uncultured archaeon, assembly GCA_964516855.1. Taxonomy (GTDB): domain Archaea; phylum Aenigmatarchaeota; class Aenigmatarchaeia; order QMZP01; family QMZT01; genus CAZEXF01. The sequence continues at coordinate 9,687 of CAZEXF010000003.1, forward strand.
ACCTGAAGACCCATACCGACATCACCTCCGTTGAGGAGGCGAAAAGGGAGATATCTAAATATTTCATGTTCGAGAAGGGGATAATGTCGATGGTGCTTCATGACGGGAAATTCGAGAAGGGAGAGATACTGAATTTCAGGAAGGCAGGATGAGGAGCTGATGAAATGCCGTGGGTAAGCAAAGAGATATGCGTCGGGTGCGGCATCTGCGTCGGGCAGTGCCCGTCCGGTGCCATGTCCATGAAGGGAGGAAAGGCAGAGATAGACATGGACAAGTGCATAAGGTGCGGGAAGTGCCACGACTTCTGCCCCCGGAATGCGGTGAGGCACGACAGCGAAAGGATTCCGCAGGAGGTGGAAGACAACATGAAAAAGGCCAGGGAACTGATGAAAAACTTCAAGACGAAGGAGGAAAGGGAAGCTTTCCTCGGAAGGATGAAAAAGCATTTCAACAAGGAGAAGACGGTTGCGGAAAGGTCGATAAAGGAGCTGGAGAATCTTAAGGAGGGATAGAATGAAAGTGGATGAAGACAAGTGCATCGGATGCGGAGCATGCGAATCCGTCTGCCCGGAAGGGTTCGAGATGAAGGACGGAAAATCGCACCTGAAAAACCCGAAGGCCGGCTGTGTCGACGAGGCGATATCCTCGTGCCCGGTAGGGGCCATAAGCAAGTGAGATGACAGGAGGCAGGAATAATGGATACGGAAATTAAGGAGATAAGGAAGGGCGTCTCGGGCATAAGGCACCCGGAGATAGACCACGACCTGGGGGAGCTCGGAATGGTAGGGGATATCGAAAAGAAGGGTGGCGGATTAAGGCTTACCGTGAAGGTGCCCTTCCCGAGGATCATGGTCAAGGAGGAGCTCGTCTCGAAGATAAAGAAGGCGGTGAAAAAGGCCGGCGGGCCTTCCGGCGTCAGGATATCCTTTGCCGTGATGGGCAAGAAGGAGAAGGAAAGGTTCATGTCCATGGCAAAGGCCGCATGGATAGGATAGGTGTGATCGATGGACGAAGACGAAAGGATAAGGAAGATAATCGGGGCGTACGAGACCTACGCCAGGGAGAACGGCTTCAGGCTCAATCCGGACAGGAAGATGGTGGAAAACCTCGTCAGGGGGCTTCTGCTCAATGAGAAAAAGCACGGGGCCAGATACTGCCCCTGCCGCAGGGTAGCCGGGGACGAGAGCGACAGGAAGAAGATATGCCCCTGTTTCTGGCACAAGGAAGAGATAAGGGACATGGGGCACTGCCACTGCATGCTGTTCGTGAAATAGCCCTGAGTCGGAACTGGCCGGGTTACGGGGAAGGTGATTGGATGATCGTGTTCGTGATAAGCTTTGTATTCTCATTTCTGTTTTACCTGGTCCTTACCGCGGGCTCCGGAGACATAATGGCCTGGAGCGCCGGGGAGATGGCCGCAGGGCTCGTTTTTTCATTCCTGTCCGCCCTCCTTGTGAGGAAATTTCTAAACGTCGCCGGGATCAGGCCAGGTCTCGGATTTTTCAGCCCGAAGAGGTGGATACTCTTCCTCGCCTATGCCTTCGGGCCCTTTCTGGCCGGGATGGTGAGGGCGAACCTCGACGTCGCTTACAGGGTGATAACCGGGAAGATAAGGCCCGGGATCGTGAGGATCCCCTCCGGACTGAAGACGGATTTCGGGGTATCGATGCTGGCCAATTCCATAACCCTGACGCCGGGAACGCTTACCGTGGACGAGGACGAAAAGAACAACCTCTACGTGCACTGGATTGACGTGAAAAAGAAGGAACCGGAGGCAGGGGACGTGTGCTCCGGATTTCCCGGCTGGGTGAGGAGGATAACGGAATGATCCTGACATTGTCCGTGATCGCGGGGGTCCTGGGGACGCTCTTGCTGGTATGCCTGTTCCGCGTCCTGCTGGGGCCCACCGTCCCCGACAGGGTGGTGGCCCTGGACGCCCTCAACACCATGGTGATCGCCCTGATGGTCGTGGCGGGGCTTGCCTTCAGGGAGTTGATATACGTGGACGTGGCGATAGTGTACGCGATGCTCTCCTTCGTTTCCACCCTTTACGTTTCCGGATATCTGGAGGGGAAATCATGATGTGGGCCGTTTACGCATTGATGGTAGCGGGCCTGGCATTCCATGCCCTGGGGGCCCTTGCCCTTCACAGGTTCCCCGACGTATATACCAGGCTGCACGGCACCACCAAGTGTACCACCCTCGGCTCGATCCTGCTTTACCTGGGCATCATTCTTTACGCCTTCCCCATTCTGGGGGAGGCCTCGTTGACCTTTACCGTCCACGTCGTCCTGCTGGCGCTACTGGTGATTGTGACGAGCCCGACGGGTGCGCATGCCATAGCGAGGGCGGCCCACAGGAGCGGGGTGCTTCCGAAGGGCGCCGTAGTGGACGCGCTGAAAGAGAGGGAGGGACGGGATGATCTTTGAGGCAGTGCTTTCGGTATTATTGGCGGGGGTACTCGTATCCGCGGCCGCTGCCCTGAAGTCCAGGGACCTGATGGTCTCGGTGGTCCTCCTGTGTGCCATGAGCCTTTTCCTGGCCGCGGGATTCTACATGCTTCAGGCGCCCGACGTGGCGATAGCGGAAGCCGCGATCGGGGCCGGCATATCCACCGCCGTCTACGTGACCGCTCTGAGGAATACGGGGAGGGATGAGAATGAGAAGAGAGGTTAAGGTAATGACCCTTGCAGCCCTTTTCGTTTTGCTTTTGGCTACGGCCGTTTCATTGCGTCCATTCGGAGGGCCGGTGGAGACGGGGATGGATGACCATTTCATTCTTAACGGTCAGGGGGAGACGGGCTGCAACAACATGGTGACTTCCGTGGTCTTCGACTACAGGGGGATGGACACCCTGGGAGAGGCGACCGTGCTGTTCGCCGCAGTCACGGGAATCCTTGTAGTGTTAGGGAGGGAGAGGGATGACTGAGGGAAGGTCCAGGATAGTGAGGAACGTCACCTGCCTTCTTGCCGTTCCGGTGATGGTATTCGGTCTTTACGTCGTTCTTCACGGCCACCTGACCCCCGGGGGCGGATTCGCCGGAGGGGCGGTGATGGCGACATTCATCGCGCTTTTCCTGGTCTCTTTCGGGAAGGATATCGCCAGAAGGCTGGATTCCGGCCCCTTTTCGGTCTCGGAGAGCCTTGCCCTCCTGGCCTTTATCGGCCTTGCCCTCCTGGGCATCCAGGTCACGTTCTTCAATAATTTTCTGGCTAATTCGGGCCTCCTTTTCGGGTTGACTGTACCTTCCGGGGCGAACCCGGGATTCCTGGGGACCGGAGGGGTGATCCCCCTGATGAATCTTGCAGTGGGGCTGGAGGTCTTCTCGGGTCTTTCCCTCATACTCATCATGATGTACCGTTCGGGAGGGGGTGGTGACAATGATTAGCCTGCCCTTCGTCGCCGTGGTAATCCTGGCATGCATGTCCCTGGCGGCGATTCTTTTCAAGAGGAACATGATCAAGATCGTCATGGCCGTGCACGTGATGGGAAGCGCTGTCAACCTTTTCCTCGTATCGCTGGGTTACAGGGAAGGAGGACTGGCTCCGATATTCACCGGCTCCCCGGGGGGACTGATGGTGCTTCCGGCTCCCCAGGCCCTGACCCTTACCAGCATCGTGATAAACATCGCGGTCGTGGCGCTGATGCTTTCCTTTGCCGTTTCCCTTCATCGCCGATACGGCACCATGGACACGAGGAAGATGAGGCTGAAAGGATGATAGAGCACGCTCCGGCACTGGTGATAGCGGTTCCCCTTTTCGCAGCCTTTGCCGCGCACCTTATAAGCAGGCTCGGAAGCAGGATCAGGGATCTCTGGGTCACCCTAAGCCTGATATTAACCGGTTCACTTGCCGTTCTCCTGAACCTCGGGGTGGCGGAGAAGGGGGCATATGCATATGCCCTGGGGGCGGATCTCCCCTCCCTTACGTCCCCGGCCGGCTTCCCGGTAAGGATAGTGCTGGCGATCGACGGTATGAGTGCCCTGATCGTCCTCATGGCCGTTTCAGTGACCATAGCCTCATTCATCTACTCGAGGAGGTTCATGGGAGGGGTTTCGGGTGGCAGGGGGTCCGAAGGCAGGTACTGCACCCTGATCCTGCTCTTCCTGGCGGGAATGCTGGGAATGAGCCTCACGGGGGATTTCTTCACCCTGTTCGTCTTCCTCGAGATGACCTCCATATCCTCCGCCGCCCTGGTGGCCTTTTACAGGAAGGGAGGCTCTTTCGAGGCGGCCTTCAAGTACATGATAATATCTGCCATAAGCGCCCTGTTCCTGCTTTTCGGCATAGGCATCATATACAGCCAGTACGGGCTGCTGAACATGGCCGCGGTGGCGGGGATGATGGCGGAGTTCTCTCTCCCGGACAAGGTCGCACTCTCGCTGATAGTGTCGGCGATACTGCTGAAGATGGGATCGGTCCCCGTCCACATGTGGAAGGTGGACGTCTACCAGAAGGTGCCTTCCTCCGTGGCCGTCATGTGCATAACCTCCTCCCTGGTGGGCATGTACGTCCTCTCCAGGATACTCTTTTCCGTGTTCTTCGCGATGAGCGCCCTCACCGGATGGATAATTGTGTTCCTGGGCTCCCTTTCGATAATAGCCGGCGTGACCATGGCCCTCCCCCAGAAAGACCTGAAGAGGATGATCGCGTACGCCTCGATAGCGGAGATAGGGTACGTTATGCTGGGGATGGGGACCGGCCTGGCAGGGATGTCGTCCGTTTTCGGCCCGGTCGCCCTGTCCGGGGGGATCTTCCACATGATAAACGACGCGCTGGACCTGGGGCTGATGTTCATGATAGCGGGCGCCGTTTTCTATGCCACCGGGAAGACCGGGATCGGTAAGCTGGGAGGGCTGGCCCACCGGTCCGCGTCCCTGTCAATTCTTTTCGTCATAGGGATGCTGGCGGTTGCGGGGCTCCCGCCCTTCAACGGCTTCGTCTCCAAGCTGATCATGTACGAGTCTGTATTCCTCCTCAATCCGGTGCTTTCCGTGATCGGGATACTGGGAAGCATACTTATGCTCGCCGTCTTCGTGAAGGTGTTCGCGTCCGTTTTCCTCGGAAGTCCCTACGGGGGGAAATTCAGGGAGATACCCCTGTCCATGACGGCCGTGATGTGGGCTTTCGCCCTTCTGACAATCTTGCTCGGGATATTCCCGGGACTGGTGCTGGACGGCCTGGTGATGCCGGCCGTGGAGGCCCTTCTCGGCCATGGCGCCTATATGGGGGTGATCGTATGATAACGACCGGAATGGGCAGCTGGAGCCCCCTGGTGTTCCTGATATGCGTCGCTTTCATAGCGGCGGTCGTCCAGATAATCCGCTCCCTGGGGGAGGGGGGTTTCAGGAGAGAGGAGGACAAGGCAGAGGCTTTCTTCTCCGGAGGAAAGATCCCGATCAAGAACAGGGTCACGGACGTCTACTGGGGATTCTTCGAGGCGATGGGAAGGTATTACGGCTGGATGAAGAGGATTCACAGCGGGATAGTGAACGATTACGTCTACTGGTTCGTCCTGCTCGTCACGGTGATGATAGGTCTGGTGATGTTGTTATGATAATGAGGGTCCTGCTGGCAATGGCCGTCCCGGTCGCGGGGATACTCATCGGGCTGCTATACAAGGGAATTGACAGGATACTTGCCGCCAGGATGCAGGGAAGGGTAGGGCCCCCTGTCGTCCAGCCGTTCAGGGACGTCAGGAAGCTGCTGGTGAAGGAGAACATAGTCCCTGACGATGCTGTGGGATGGCTTTTCGGTTCGATGCCGTTCATCGCCCTGGTCTCCGTCATGGCCATACTGCTTTACCTTCCCCTTGGAGTGGCCCCGGTGCTCGAGGGATACGGTGACCTCATACTGGTGCTCTATCTCCTTATAATTCCATCACTGGCGCTGGTGCTGGGAGGTTTCGCTTCCTCCTCCCCCTATGCCTCGGTGGGAGGCCAGAGGGAGATGGTCAAGATGATGAGCTATGAGTTTCCCCTGGCCATCGCAGTCATATCGGTAGCATGGCTGCTCTATTCATCGGGCGCGGGGAACGTGTTCTCCCTTTCGGTGATTTCAGGGACCCCTGTCTGGGGGCTTGCGGGAATCCCGGGACTGGCCGGGCTTGCCCTGATATTCCTCTGCCTGCTCTTCGTAATACCCGGGGAGCTGGGAAGGGTGCCCTTCGACGTTTCGGAGGCCGACTCGGAGATCGCCGGGGGCATTTTCGCCGAGTATTCGGGGAGGAACCTCGCTCTGTTTTACCTCGCTGACGCGGTGAAGGCCGTGGCGATGGCCTCCCTGGCGGTCGCCCTCTTCCTGCCGTATACGGTTTCCGGGATATTCGGCCTCGGAGGGGCAGCCGCCCCGGCGGCGGATTTCCTTTTCCACCTGCTAAAGGTCTTCCTCGTGCTCTTCGTGAGCTCGACCGTGATGAGGGTGGTGACGGGAAGGCTGGCAATCAGCCGTGTGGTGAGCGTTTACTGGAAGTATCCGGTCATCCTTTCGTTCCTGGGGCTCTTGCTGATAATGGGAGGGACCCTCGTCTAGGTGATGATCATGGAGGATGCTAAAAAGCTGAAGAGGCTCGTGAAGAGCGTATGGGTGTTCAACTGGTTCAATTCGTGCGGTTTCACGGAGATATTGCCGGTAGTGGGTAGCCGGTGGGACATGGAGAGGTTCGGGATGATACCGGTTGCCTCGCCAAGGCATGCCGACTGCCTGATCATAGCCGGGTACCAGACCGAGAAGTCGATAAGGAGGGCGCAGAGGATATACAGGCAGATGCCCAAGCCGGCGGTGGTAATAGGGCTCGGTTCCTGCAGCATGAGCGGGGGCATGTACTGGGACAGCTACAACACCATAAAGAGGCTCTCTGACTACATCCCCGTTGACCTGTACATACCCGGATGCCCTCCCAGGCCGGAGGCCATATTCGGGGGGATCATGAAGATCGTCCAGAAGGTGAAGGGGAATGGATGAAAAAGATATTATAGGTAAAATTGAAAAAAAATTCGGAATAAAGGGGCGCATATTCAGGGAGAGAAGGATATCCGTAAAGACAGAGAGCGATGGCCTGATAGATTTATGCAGGTATCTGAAGGGGCTGGGATTCGGGCACCTCTCCACCGTCTCCGTTACCGATTTCATCGGGGACGGGGAATACGAGATCCTCTACTTCCTCTGGTCCTACCGGGATGATCTGGCCCTTATCGCGAGGACCAGGATAAGCAGGGAGGAGCCTTCGATGGATTCCGTTTCCGGCATCTGGGAAGAGGCCCAGATACATGAGAGGGAACTGCACGAGCTGTTCGGCGTGGAGTTCAGGGGTAATCCTGATTTGTCAGGGCTCTTCCTGGAGGGATGGGACCAGAAGCCCCCTTTCAGGAAGGACTTTGACTGGAGGGAATACGTCAGGAGGAAATATTACAGGAACGATGGGAGGGAAAGGGGATATTTCGAGGTGGAAAAATGACAAGGAAGAAGGAATACGATTTCCTGTTCGGTCCGGCGCATCCCGGATCCGGGAATTTCTCGGTCAGGCTGAAACTGGAGGGGGAGAGGGTCGTCTCCGCCAGGGCGGACCCCGGGTACCTTCACAGGGGGTTCGAAAAGCTGATGGAATACAGGGACCCGATGCAGAATTCGGTCCTCTCAGACAGGGTGTGCGTGCTGGAGCCGGCCGCCTGGAACCTTGTCCATGCCGAGGCTGTTGACGGTCTGACCGGCCGTGAGATCCCCCTGAAGGCGAGATATATCAGGGTCATACTGGCGGAGCTGTCCAGGATACAGTCCCATCTCATCTGGTACGGCGGGATTTCCATGGGAACTGGATTCGACACCGGTTTCAGACTGGCGTTAGGATACAGGGATTACATACTCGACGTATTCGAAGGGATAACCGGGGGCAGGGTCTACCCTGCGGGTTACATATGCCCCGGGGGGGTCAGGAAGGACATGAAGGAGGGGATGAAGGCCAGGATACTGAAGGTCCTGGAGAAGGCGGAGAAGATGAGGCTCCTGGAAAAGCTCGGAAACCCCTCCCTGCTCTCGAGGATGAGGGGAGTGGGTGTCCTCGGACCCAGGGACGCCCTCAGGCTGGGGGCGACCGGGCCGGTGCTGAGGGCGAGTGGCATGAAGACCGACGTGAGGAAGGACGACCCCTACGAGGTTTACGGGAACCTGGATTTCGGGATACCCGTCCTGAAAGAGGGTGATGCATATTCAAGGTATCTGCTGGGAATAATGGAGATGGAGGAGTCGATAAGGATCATAAGGCAGGCGGTCAGGGGAATGCCCGGGGGGAAGCTGGAACCGGTGAAGCCGGACTTCAGGCCCGTGCCGGAAGGCGAATATTACGTCCGGAACGAGGCCGCCAGGGGCGAGGCCTGCATCCACATGGTCAGCACAGGAGGCCGGAACCCCTACAGGTGCAAGATAAGGGGGCCGTCCCTTCTGCACATGATACCGGTGCTGGAGCATCTGCTGGAAGGGACCCAGATCGCCGACGTGCCGGCGATATACTGGAGCCTGAACCCCTGCCCGGCGGACATGGACAGGTGAACGGAATGGGAATGAGAATTATCTGGGAAGTGATCAGGAATTTGTTCAGGAGTCCGATCACCGTAAGGTACCCGGAGGAGGAGCTGGAGATCAGCAGGGGCTACAGGGGGGAGCACGTTTTCGACGTCAGCAAATGCAAGGGCTGCGGCCTTTGCGATAGGGTCTGCCCCAACAATGCCATAGAGATGGTTGGGTCCGGGGAAGGCGGGGAGAACGGGAAACATCCCAGGATAGACATGAGCAAGTGCTGCTTCTGCGGTCTCTGCCAGGACATCTGCCCCTCGGGGGCGATAAAGCTGACCAGGAAGCTTCCCGATCCGACCTCCGATCCGTTATCTTTAATTAAAATACCCGGCAATATGAAAGGGGAGAGTGAAGGGAATGGAAGGTAGTAAAGAATTCCGGGAAAGGGCGGGGATGATAAGTGAAAATCTTTCCGGGATCGGGCACAAGATAGCTGTCATGAGCGGAAAGGGAGGCGTGGGAAAGACGACCGTGGCCGTCAACATGGCGGCATCCCTGGCGAAGGGCGGAAGCGTCTCACTGCTCGATGCGGACATAGACTGCCCCAACGTCAACAGGTTCCTGGGCATAGGGGAGAGGCTGTCCGCGAAGGGCAAGAGGATAATCCCCGTGGAGAAATTCGGCATGAAGGTGGTCTCTTTCGCCTCCCTCCAGGAAAGGGAGGACCAGCCGGTCATCTGGAGGGGGCCGATGATATCCAACGCCCTCATGCAGCTCCTGGGACAGGTCGAGTGGGGGAGATCGGACTACATGGTGATCGACCTTCCCCCGGGCACCAGCGACGCGCCCCTGACAATAATGCAGATGCTGAAGCCGGATGGGGTCATAGTGGTCACCACCCCCCAGGGCGCCTCTGTCGTGGATGCCAAGAAATCCGCTAACATGTGCATGGACATGGGGGTGAAAGTCCTGGGGATCATGGAGAACATGTCCGGGGAGGTCTTCGGTGAAGGCGGAGGAGAGAGGGCCGCCGCCGACCTCGGGGTAGATTTCCTGGGCAGTCTGGGTCTTGACTCCGGGATATCCGGTATGACCGAAAAAGGGATGCCCTTCGTCCTGGAAGAGTCCGGGGCCGCCGGGGAGTTCGGGAAGATAACGGAAAGGGTGAAAAAGGGGCTGGAAGACCTGGAGGAATGATTAAGGGGACACCGGTATGGGAATAGCCGAAAATTACCTCAGGATAAGGAAGCATGTCCCGTCAGGGGTCGGCATAGTGGCCGCGGCGAAAAGGAGAACCCCTGATGAGATACTGGAGGCCGTCCGGGCGGGCGTGACGGACGTGGGAGAGAACTACGTCCAGGAGGCGGAGAAGGCCCGTGAGGGACTGGGTGAAGAGGCGAAAAGGGTGAGATGGCACATGATAGGCCACCTCCAGAAGAACAAGATAAGCAGGGCCCTCCGCATCTTTGACGTCATACAGACCATAGACTCCTATGAAAAGGCGGCTTCGGTGGACGAGAGGGCGGAGAAGGCAGGCAGGAGCGTAGTCCCCGTCTTCATCGAGGTTAACATAGGCAACGAGGAATCCAAGTCCGGCATAAGTCCGGATGATCATGATAAGTTCGGAGAATTCATGTCAGGCCTTGTGAGGGACGTGTCTTCCATGGAGCACCTGAGGCCGGAAGGCATCATGACGATGGGCCCCATGTCCGGGAATCCCGAGGATATGAGGCCCTATTTCAGGAGGGCGAGGGAGCTCTTCGAAAGGGTCAGGGATATCGGCCTTCCCGGTATGGAGATGAGGCATCTTTCCATGGGAATGAGCAATTCTTACCGGGTGGCGGCAGAGGAGGGCTCCACAATGGTGAGGATAGGGACCGCCATATTCGGTAGAAGGGAGTGAACGGAATTATGAAGGAATATCATGATATCGGAGGGATCGGGGAATGATCGATCTGGTACTTGGAAGCCTTGCATCCTCCCTGAAGATCATACTTATCGTCTTCGTGATGATGGTCATAGTGGATTTTTTCGAGATAAGGTACAGGGAGAGGATCAGGGG
>CAZEXF010000004.1:0-20156 GCA_964516855.1 uncultured archaeon
GCGGCTATGACTATCCCTATCACCAGTACGATGATGATCAGAATCATTATCAGCAGAGTCAAATCCGGTGATACCAGCGAATCCCTTATGATTGACACTATATCGGCTGAACTCTCCTTTGAAACGCTCTCGTTCCCCTTCGTATCCCGATCAATCTCATCTTCCCCCTTTCCCATGCCCTCCCCCGTTCCTTCATCACCGGTTCCCTCAAGGATTTCGAATTCCCCCGGAAGGGTTCCCGGGTTCAGCTGGCTGGGAGGGACGTATCCGCTCTCCAGCGGGCAGTTGGTGCCGTTTTTAACTATGAAATCGATAATCCTTATTTCGGATTCTGAGTATATGTCATCTATACCAACGAGATAATTGTCAGTCCCGAAAAGAACCAGAGGGGTATCAGAAGGCAGGTCATACGTATACCTGTATGCCCCGAAGATATCCATGTTTTTCTGGCTGCCGTCAATGTTATATTTTATCACCGTCAGGATGTTCGAATATTCATTGACAAGGCCGTCGAGATGCGTATCTATAAGGCCGCAGTCGTCGCAGTCGCTTCTCGTGAAATAGACAAGGCACACCCCATTCTGCTGGGCACCGGCATTGGGAATTATAAGAAAACCCAGTAACAATAAAATCAATAACCACCAGGAATTGTTTACTTCCATATCCTCACCTCCAGAGTGGCCGGTCCCCACAGGGATGGTATCTGCGATATGAAATTTGACTGGAATTCGACTTCCTCCGTGACCTCCAGGTCAATGGGATTGCCTGCCGACCCGTCCCCTGTACCATCGGGGCCGGAACCACTGTGATTCAGGTCAACAATATTTGGATTGATATCATTAATAAAGTTCATCGTGTCCAGGAGTTTCATGAAGCCGCTGTCTATCGAGTCATTGTTCGGATCGAATACGTCATCGGGATCGGGCCCGACCTCCACGGTCACCGAGCTTTCCGGAACGTTGTCCCCGTTGGAATCGTAATATATTGTCGGCCTGGATCCCCTCGCCTTCGGGAATATGTCGCTGTACGTGGTGAGCGAGATCCCCTTTATGCCGAGCGTATAGATAACCCTGTCATCGGGAGAACCCCCCTTCCCTTCCGGAAGGACCGGTTCGAGGCCTGTCCCTATCCTGAAAGAATTGTTACCTCCTGCCGTTAGAAGGGAGGGAGGTATCTGTATGAAATACGGGTCGCCCAGTATTTCATAGTCATCCGAGAAATTGCCCAGCCAGTATACCAGCGTCCAGTTCTGGTTCGGCGTTTCCGAGGAATTGACCCAGAGCCTGTCGGTCCAGTAATACGACGAATAGGAGGTTATCTTGGAGTCCAGTATTTCCGTTTCAAATTCGCTGTTGCTCGGTATCGTGAACCACCCCTCTTTCGTCCCGGTTTCGTTGTCCGTTACGAGGGCCTGGCCCGTGGAATCCCCCAGTCTCGGGGACTCGAAGTTCAGGGTTATCTCCCCGTATTCCAGCGCCCTGACGACCGAGGTGTAATTGAACGAGATGTATGAATCAAGATAAAGGACGTTCTCCATCGAGACGTTCCCGCTAACGTTTATGAGCTGGGCCTCGTAGGTTATGTTGGTTATGTCCTCCGCTATCTCCTTGTATATGTTCTTCAGATCATCCGCGTTCGAGCTGTTGTAGAACTTGTCACAGTCAGGAATCCAGTCATTCGCAGAGCAGTTCCAACATGCTATCCTTCTCAGAGTGTCCTGGTTCGCCCCCTCCCCGAAGGCCACCGAATACACCTTTATGCCGTAATTTTCCCTGGCCTCGCATGACTTGTTCACGGCCTCCCAGGCGGCCGCCGTCCCGTCGCAATCCCTGTTCGGTATGCACCTGTTCGCGGAGCCGTCGCTCATAACGAGCATGGCCTCGTACCTGTCCACGGTCGCGTTAAGCTTGAGGTCAAACTTCGCCGCGTCTCCGTCATCGTTATGCAGCTTGACCGCGATCACGTTCTCCCCGCTTACGAAATAGGAGCCGTCGACGTGTATCTTCCTCGACACCACGACGTCATCGATCCATGCCTTGTCGTCCCCCCAGCCGTTCGTCGTTTTCGCGTACCTCCATTCTATAGTATGGTTGCCGGGCGGTATGGTATCGGACATGTATGACCAGTCGCTGTCCCCCGACTTCCCGTCCTGCACGTTCCCGTCCACATAATAATGAACCCAGTCCCTGTTTGCCCTGGAATTGACCTTCCACCAGAATTCAACGGTCCCTGGTCCCTCGACCACCCTCCTTATCCATGTCACGTCGTTCCTGCCGATGTCCCCGCTGGCCGCGGACCAGTTTCCCTGGCGGGATTCGCCGTTGTCAGCATACCAGTCCGAGTCCCCGCCGGTCGTCCACCCGCCGATGTTCCCGTCCTCGAAATCATCTGATATGTAGGAACCGGGCCTGTCCCAGTACGTCGCGTTGTGCTCCTGCGTGTCGTCGTCGATCAGGTATCCGTTGAGATATATCTCCGCCCCGTCATCGGACAATACGTAAAACTCTCCGGATTCAACCGAAAAATCGCTGATGTTGAAGTGCTTCCTGAAATAGTAATTCCCGCCGTTGTCCCCGATGCCCGTATCTACATTGGGAGAATACGAAGCGCTCTCGAATCCCAGGATTGCGTAACCGCTGCTCCATCCGGAATCGTTATATTCCCTCTCGAACCACTGGCTTCCGTTTTCATCGGCCGGGGGAGAGCCGGAGGGATAACTCGTGCTGTAGAGCCAGCCGCTTTTCTCGTTGACCAGTTCACCTGTCACCTTCCGGCCCTTTAGGATTTCCGTGGCCTTGTTTATCCCGCACGAGATGCAAGTTGACCCGCAGTTGCTGTCATCGTATGTCTCTATCCTGTTATTGAGAGCGACGCTGTCGTTGGTAAGATCGTAATAGCTACATAGCCCTGTTCCATAAGTGTTCAGCCCTACCCTGTTCCCGGACACGTTGAGCATCTGGTCAACGAATTCCTTGTCAACGTCGATGGCGACGTCTATCCTGCTGTTCTGGCACCCGCTTGTCAGATAATTGCAGTCCGGGTGCGGGCAGGAGGGGCTTTCCACGTCGCATGACATGAACATGCTGCCTGAACGGTCTGTGATGAGGACGGAATCGCTCTTTCCCACCCCGGGAAACAGATAGAAGCTCTCTGTCCCGAACCTTATGGGGACGGTCACGTTGCTCAGAATCCGGGTAAGGTTTGATTTCCCGCCAAAAATCCCGGTTATGTTGAGGTCCGGGATATCCACGGTCTGCTCCCCTGTATCTCCGCTCCTGTATATCTCATTCGCCCCTATCACGAAATACACGGGAATCCCGCCCTCCTCCGCGCTCAGGTTGTTGCGGTAATGCAGATGGACGGATATGTTCTGCATTGTCCCGGGAACATAGAAGGAGGAATAGAGGTTGATTATGCCCTTGATGCCAGGGAAGTGGTACGTCCCGTTGGTCACGTTCCCGCTGTATACGTACTGGCCTCCGGTCAGTTCCGATGTCTTGTACGTTATCTTCAGGTAGCCCCCGCCTATGTAGCAGTTTTCCCTCCCGCTGAAATTGATCTCGACCATGTTATCCCCTCCCCTGAAATACGGGCAATACTCCGGGTTGACGGATTTCGAGCATACGGTCCACTTGTCGGCCGAAAAATTGTAGGCGGTTTTCTCGTAATCCCCGGTATGGTTGCCGTTCACGTTTATCGTGAAATTGTTTCCCGCATTCAGCTCGAGGTAGACGTCCGTCACGTTCGCATCGTCCGGAAGACTGACCATTCTTGTCACGTTACCTTCCCCGATATATCCCCCGAAATACACGAATTCCGAAACCGACTTCTTCACCTTCGAGAGATACACCTTTGCCGCATAGCCGTGGACTGGCTTCGTCTTCTCGTAACCCGACACGACCGTGGACAGCCTGGCAAGGAAATTCTCCTTCGGGGGTTCCGAGGAGTTGTATATGTTTTCGCCGTTGAAGATGATCTCGTACTCGTTCTTCGTCTCGTTGAAAATCTCGTCCAGCACCGCCTTCGTGATATTTCCCGCCTCCGACGAGTTCCCCGAAGCCCAGAAAGACCCTATCACGTCCAGTATGGTGCGGTCCATGTCGACCTGCTCCAGGACGCCGGAAGCCAGGTAATCCTGGACTACCGGAAGATGACCCACGGAGCTGAGCGGGGTCTGCTCGAATACGTATACGATGTCCTTGCCCGAATAATAGTATCTCTGGTAGATAAGGTCCGAGGCGGAGTAGGTCTGCATGAATCCCGAAAGAAGAAGCGAGACCATGATAAGGATGGATATGGCGAATATGGCGTCCAGCGACAGTATGAATCCCCTCAGTCCCTTCATGAATTAATATTGGTTTTCCGTATAAAATGGTTTGACCGCCATCCGATACAGGTAACGTAATAATTACATTCTTAAATAACAAAGAATCTAAATATTATATTAAGCGTGATAATATGGATTTCAAGAAATTCATACAGTCGAAATTCGGAAAGGACGTTTTTTCGATAAAGGAAGACGACATCGTCAAGGAACGGGTCCGGGTGGAGAAGGAAGTGGAGAAGATTTCGGACGACATCAAGGGAATCCAGGAGAAGATACGTAAGCTTATGATGGAATCCAAGGGCCAGCCCACCACCCTGAAGATGCTGAACGTCCAGAAGATCAAGGCCCTGCGGCTGGAATCCAGGACGAAGCAGATGGAGGCCAGCCACTTCATACAGCAGATGCAGGTTCTTCTCCTCGTCGAGGCCATGAAAGAGAGGGAAAAGTCAGAGAGGGAGTCGAAGATAACCGAGGAGATACTCCAGTCGGACATGGACAAGCTGAACAAGGTCCTCATGGACGCCGACGTGAAGGAGGCCATCAAGGAAGGGAGGCTGGACTTTGTCAAGGAGAAGCTTTCGAGCGTTTTCGGGAAGGAAGACCTCATGGTCGACGACGAGTCCCAGGAGCTCATGAGAGCGATCGACGACCTGGAAAAGGTGGACGAACAGACAGCGATCAAGATGGCCAAGGAGAAAGCGAAGCAGCTGGCAGACGAGAGGTCGGAGACTGAGTAGATCAGGGTTTTCTGGCGAACACTTCTATGTATTTTTTATTCTTGTCAGTCGTGATCTCCAGGCTTATTATTTCAAAACCGGCGGATTTCAGGAGGTCCCTTATCTCTTCCTCCGTATGGTATTTGTGAAAGAAATCACCTTCGGAGTACCGGGGCCTTTTTTCAAACCTTTCACCCCGTCCTTCGTGGACTGTTATCAGAAGGACGCCTCCCTTCCTGAGCACCCTGTAAAATTCAAGGATGACCTTCGGGTTCTCTTTCCCGGGTATATGAAGTAAAGACGTGATGCTCAACAGCCCGCCGAACGTCCCCCCGGCAACCGGTATTTTTCTCATGTCCCCCAGAATGAAGTCGTGATTCACCCTCTTGACCGATTCCCTTATCTGACCCTTTGAGATATCCATTCCCACAGACCTGAAGCCGTGATCATTGAGATATATGACGTCCCTCCCTGATCCCGAGCCGACGTCCAGGATCACCGAGCCTCCTTTCAGGTATTCCATGAACCTGTCAAGAAGTCTTTCGACCTTCCTGAAATTGAACCACATATCCGCATAATTTTTTGCGGCTTTGTCATACATACTCTTGGTGGCTTCCCTTGGGTCCATAATAATTCTTTTATTGTTATAATATAATTCTTAATCGATACCATGGGCGAACTTCGCGAATCGGTCCTGAAGCAGGAGCTCCAGAGGGAGATCGAGGAGGCTAGGAAGCTGGATTCCATGGGGAAGGGAAAGCAGGCGGGGGCCCATTACCAGAAGGCCGCCGACATCTACCGCAGGCTTGCCTACATATCCTCAAGGGAAAACGCGGAGGTTTTCTTCAGCAACGCCTCCCAGTACGAGAACTTGGGCAACGTCCTCAAGAGCACCACACCCTATACAAGGGCGAAATCAGAGGACACCATCAGGGGGATGATAATCTCCCAGAGGCCGGAGGTGAAATGGGAGGACATCGGCGGGCTCCAGGAGGCCAAGAGGACGCTCCAGGAGGCGGCCATTCTCCCCTTCATAAGCAACAAGCCGTCCTTTGTTGAAGCGCCGAGGTCTATCCTGCTTTACGGTCCCCCGGGAACGGGAAAGACCCTTCTGGCGAAGGCCTCCAGCAACATGCTCGAGGCCACCTTTTTCGAGGCAAGTACTTCAACGCTCCTCTCGAAATATTTCGGGGAGTCCTCCAAGATCATTTCCATGCTCTTCGAGGAGGCGAGGAAGAGCCATCCTTCCGTCATATTCATGGACGAGTTCGACAGCATAATGATAAGCAGGGACAGGGACATGGCCGAGAGCACGAGAAGGGTGGTGGGGCAGCTTCTCCAGGAGATCGAGGGCTTCTCCACCAGCAAGAAGGACAAGATCATCCTCATCGCAGCCACGAACAAGCCATGGGACCTGGACGACGCGATGATATCCCGTTTCCAGAGGAGGATATACGTCCCGCTTCCGGACACCGAGGCAAGGGAGGCCATATTCGGGATCCATCTCAAGGATGCCGAGATGAAGGGCATAACGGTCAAAGAGCTGGCAGGGCTCTCGGAAGGCTTTTCGGGAAGGGACATCTCGAACCTTTGCAGGGAAGCCATCATGACAATGATAAGGAACGAGAACCCCGACCTTGAGAAGCTCACCCCCGTCCAGATCGAGAAATACAACATGAGATACAGGCCGCTTGAAAGGGACGACTTCGAAAAGGCCTTCAGAAAGGTCAAGAAGAGCGTGGAGAAGAAGACGATCGAACGATACGGGGAATGGGGAAGGGAAATGGGGACGTAATCCTTTTTATGATGAACCTTATTCATGCTTTGAGAGAGGGGAGGAACAAAGAGGAAAGGAAGGATCTCGAGAAAAGGCTTGAGGAAATACTGAAGAAAATCAGGAAATCAAGGCGTTCCTGCGACAGGAAAGAGACTTCCTCCTTGTTCCAGGAAGCCGCCAGGATATCACACCTTCTCGGAGACAGAAAGGCGATCGAATATTACGCGGAGTCGGCAAAGATCAGCCTCGGCCTGGGAGACCGATACAATGCCGGCTGGTCCTACAGGAATGCCGCCCTGATGTGCTTCGAGTTCGGGGATTACGAGGGATCCGTTAAATATTCCCTGAAAGCGCTCGGGATGTTCAGGAAAGAGAACGTGAGATACGGACTCCAGTGGTGCTACAACCTGATCGGGGAGGCCGAGGAAAAACTCGGAAAGGCGTCTTCCGCCGTGAAGTATTACACGAAATCCCTCGAGATCGCCGGCGACGACGAGATCGAGAAAAGGGTCAGGGGCCTGATGAAATCCGTGCCTAATTTATCGGTCAGGCAGTGGAGCGACAAGTCCTCGGCAAGGGAAGGCGAGACCGTTGAATTCTTCATCTCCCTCACCAATTCATCCGGATCGGGGATAAGGAACATACGCATAATAGGCGGCGATTCCTCCGTACTTTCGGAACTAGAAACCCTGGGACCGGGTGAAGAGAAGGTCTTTTCCGCTAAGATAAAAAGGGTAAAGGATTCTCCTTCGTCCCCCTTCCGCAGGATAAAATGGAACACCCCGGACGGCGAGGAATTCGAGACAGCGGTCGGGGAGATAAGGACCGAATCCAGGCCGGATGTCGAAATGAGGGCATATTTCGACCAGAAGCCCGTCCTCGGGAAACAGTCCCACTTCGTGATCTTCGTCAGGAACCGCTCGGATTCCGACATCTCCGACGTGAGACTCATCCTGGTGTTCCCTGTGGAAATCAAGGTGAACCCCGTATCGGGGTATTCGATAAAGAGGATAGGGCCGGGGGAAGAAGAGGGGTTCGTTTTCAGGATTCTTCCGACAGTCATAGGGAAGACACTCCTGAGGCCTTCCGTCATATACGTCCAGGGAAAGGAGAGTTACGAGGAGGCCATGAAACCATTCTTCATTGAGGAGTCCCTTGAAATACCCCGGGACAAGAACATGGGGAACCTTTCCCCCAGCAGGGTGAGCCCCGAGGCGATGAGGAAACTCACCTCGGTCCAGGAGGCCAAGAGGGAGATGTCCCGAAAGTTCGAAAAGAAGACGCTTTCCGAACCGGATTACATCAGAAGAAAGGAAAATCTTTTCTCCTGCTCCAGGGGGTTCTCCCTGAAGGACGTCAGGCTTCCGGAGGTGATCTCGAACGTCAGGGAGGAGATGAGGGATTTCTATCCGGTGGGGGAGCACAAATCCGGTGACCACTGCCTTTTGCTTTATTCGGCCAGGTCAGACGAGGACAAGAGGCTGGTTCTCGTGACCTTCCTGATCAAAGAGGTGAAGGGGATCGTCCACGTCGCTCTCAAGCTCTATACCAACAGGGAAAAGGGGATGAAGGAATTCGCAGACAGGTTCACTGACGTGATGAGGTTCACCATCTCGACCCTCAATCTCGCCACTGAGGTCCAGAAGGTTGAGATAAAGGAGATAGTCAACATAATAGATTCCGTGGTCCAGAGATCCAATATAGGAAGGGATGATACCGAAGACAGGAATAAAAAAATAAAAATAAAGGACTCCCTGGTTCAGAAAACCGGTCTTTAAGGAATCACTTCTTTTTCTTCTTGATCTTCTTTTCTTCCGTCTCGAGCTCTTTGTTCATCTTTATCTCGTCGATTTCAAGCCAGACCACGAACAGCCCGATGATTATCAGGAATATCGGAATAACTCCCGTAAGCACCACTATGAAATTGTTCAGCCAGTCAATGCCGAAAGTCCCTGTGGTCCCCATGATCGGGTAGACCGAATCAACGAACAGCCCGAGACCGATCAGAATAAAGATCAGTCCGATTATAACTTTTACTGCCGCATGCATTAATTTCACCTATACTTTCTATTAAGCCCCAATATCTTTAAATTTATATACTTTGCGTTACCTATTTAAGTTATAAATTCGTCTCATATTAATACCCCGAATATAATAGGCGTTTATTATGAACGGAACAGAGATATGGAAAAGCCCGAAAAAGAACCTCGGGCCACTGTGGCAGAGAAGGCAGGTCGAATGGAGAAAGGAGAACGTAGTCTCACGTATAGAGAGGCCGACCAGGAAGGAAAGGGCCCATTCCCTCGGATACAAGGCGAAGCAGGGCTTCGTCCTGGCCAGGGTTAGGATTCTCAAGGGGAAGAGAAAGCGCCCCAAGGTGACGGGCGGAAGGGTCCCCAGGAAGGCGGGAAGGTTCTTCTCCACCGGGAAGTCAAAGAAGATGATGGCCGAGGAAAAGGTATCGAGGAAATTCCCCAATCTCGAAATATTGAATTCCTATTACGTCGGAGAGGACGGAAACCACAAGTGGTACGAATGCATACTGCTTGACAAGGTCCATCCCGCCGTGAAAGGGGACAGGGAAAGGAAATGGATCGCCAGCGGCAAGCACACCAGAAGGGTCCACCGCGGAAAGACCTCCGCCGGTAAGAAGTCCAGGGGACTCAGAAAGAAATAAATTCCACGAGAACAATTCAATATAATGAAACTAGTTTTCAAAATCGGTGGATCCGTAATGTGCCCGGGTGACTATCCGGACACTTCCTATATCCGGAAGATATCCCAATTCCTCGTCAGGCTCGGGAGAAAAAGGAACGACATCGTTGTTGTGACGGGAGGGGGGAGCCTCATCAAGAAATACATGGAATCGGTCAGGAAATTCCATCCAAGGGAGGAGTTCCTCGACGAAATAGGGATAATGGGTACGCGTCTCAACTCGATGCTTCTGATATCTTCGCTGGGAAGGCACGCCTTTCCCGAGGTCATTGACAGCAGGAAAAAACTCAAAAAGGCCGTGAGGCAGAAAAAAATAGCAGTGGCCTGCGGGTTTGCCCCGGGGAAGACAACGGACACCATATCAATGCAGATAGCCGAGGAACTCGTATCCGACATGGTCATAAAGGTCACAAACGTGGACGGAGTCTATACAAAGGACCCCGAAAAGCACAGGAACGCCAGACTACTGAAGGAAGTGCACGTCAGGGACCTCACGGAAATAACGAAAAGCAAAAGGCACAGGGCGGGCGGAATCTACATCCTCGATCCGGTTTCCGTCCGTATCCTGAAAAGATCGAGGATACCTGTTGTCGTTACCGGGAAGGACATAAAAAACATGGAGAGAATGCTTGAAAACAGGAAATTCGTGGGAACGAGTATAACCTATGAATGAAAGGTTAAAAATTATCAGGATAATTTAATTGTATGTACATCGTCGTTTTCATGACATGCCCGGACGAGGATGATGCCAGGTTCATCTCCAGGCTGATTCTCGAACGGAGGCTCGCCGCCTGCGTGAACGTGATTCCAGGCGTGACTTCCCGCTTCTGGTGGGGGAAGAAAAAGAGCAGGATACACGAGAGCAGAGAGGTGATGCTCATGGCAAAGACCAAGCAGGCCCTTCTGAGAGAGCTCACCAGGCTGATCAAGGAGAAGCACCAGTACGAGACGCCCGAGGTCATCGCCATCCCCATAATAGGGGGATCGAAGGAATACACGAAATGGATAAACGAGGAAACGAAAAGACAGTAAATTCCGTTCTATCGGTTTTTTATTTCGGCAAAATTTTAAGACACTCCTCAAATTCATCCGGGAAATGTCTTTTTGTGTATTCCTTGATATTCTTGAATTTAACAGGAACGCTGATTCCCTTATCATTGAGCACTTCAAAATGCAAATGCGGCCTGTCCGAATACCCCGTGTTACCGCTCAGCGCTATCACCTTTCCGGCTTTTACGTTTTCCCCCTTCCTGACTTTCGCACTCCTATACTTTAGGTGGTAATACCCGGCCGATGTCCCGTCTCCGTGCTTTATGATGATCACGTTATTCCCCTCTTCATACCTCTCCTTTTCTTCAGGATGCCCTTTCAGGTATTTATCCAGGTCTGGCCTTCCCTGGACATTGGAATCGTCCTTCACAAAGGTAACGGTTCCCGAGCGGGCCGCAAGAACCGGGGTACCCTCGTCTAGGGCAAAGTCAATCGCCTCTCCCAATTTTCCAGGGTGCCTGTCCTTCCCCTTGCCTGTCCACGGGTTCATTCCCAGCGAATGGAATTTTACATCCTCCGGAAAGGGCAATATATATTCGGCCATGTTAATTAATAGTGTTTGATTTTTTAAGGATCAAATAATTATTATGAATATGATCGAAAAGCTGAGGGAAGAGGCATCCAGGCTGATTTCCGGAAAGGCGGGCGTTGAGAAGAAGAAGATCTCCGAAAGCCTCGAGACCCCGCCCGATCCAAGGATGGGGGACATCGCTTTCCCCTGCTTCATTCTTTCAAAAAAGATGAGGAAACCCCCGGCGGACATAGCACTGAAGCTTTCAAAGGAGATAAAGCCCTCCGGAAACATAAAGAAGATCGAGGCGAGGGGAGGATACCTGAACCTCTTCGTGGACTGGGACCCCGTGGCCAAAGAGGTCATCTCGATGATCCTCAAGGAAAGGGAAAAATACGGGAAATCCGGAAAGGGGAAGGAAAGGATCATGACGGAATTCTGCCATGCCAACACCCACAAGGCGTTCCACATAGGCCACATCCGCACGCTTGAACTGGGGGAATCCCTTTCCAGGATACTGGAATCGGCCGGTCACGGTGTCATAAGGACCAATTACCAGGGAGACATCGGGCCTCACGTTGCCAGATGCCTGTGGGGGATCCTGAACCTGTCCAAGGAGAAGGAGCCGAAAGACAGGGGAAGATGGCTGGGGGAAATCTACGCGAAGGCGAGCAAAAAGATAAAGGATGACGATGACCTGAAGAAAGAGGTGGACGAGATAAACAGGAAGCTCTACCAGGGCGACAAGAAAACAAGGGATCTCTGGAAGAAGACGAGAAAATGGAGCCTTGATTATTTCGAGGAGATTTACAAACAGTTCGGGGTGAAATTCGACAGGCTTTATTTCGAAAGCGAGACGGAGAAACCCGGGACCAGGATCGTGAAATCCCTCCTGAAAAGGAAGATCGCCAGCGAAAGCGACGGCGCAGTGGTGGTCGATCTCAAGAAACACGGACTGGGGGTGACCGTGCTCATAACCAGCCAGGGGACGCCCCTTTACCACGCGAAGGACCTGGGGCTGGCCGAGCTCAAGATGAAGGAGTTCAGTTTCGACAAATCCGTTCATGTTGTCGGAAGCGAGCAGCAGCTTTATTTCCAGCAGCTTTTCAAGATGTTCGAACTGATGAAATCCCCGATGTACAGGAAGAGCTGCCATCTTTCTTATGAGCTGGTCGCCCTTGCCGAGGGGAAGATGTCTTCAAGGGAGGGCGTGGTCATCCTTTACGAGGACCTCCTGAAAGAACTGAGGAAGCACGCCTCCGAGGAGACGAAAAAGAGGAACAGGGAGTTCGACGACAGGAAGATCGGAGAGATATCGGACACCATCGCACTCGCCGCCCTGAAATACAACATAGTCAAGGTATCCCCCGGAAAAAGGATAATGTTCGACTGGAAGGACGCCCTTGATTTCGAAGGCAACGCCGCCCCCTACCTTCTTTATACCTATGCGAGGGCGAAGTCGATAATAAGAAAATCCGGGAAGGAAATGAAAAGATACGACATAACCAAGCTCAAGCACCCCCTTGAGACGGAGATCATCAGGAAGCTGGCCGAATTCCCTTCCGTGATAAGGAAATCCGCCCGGGATTTAAGGCCCCATTACGTATCCGGTTACGTATACGAGCTCTCGACGAAATTCAACGAGTTCTACAACACGATGCCCGTCATAAGGGCCCCGGCAGGGATGAGGGAGGCAAGGCTCGCCCTTGTCGAGGCAGTGGCAGTAATCATCAGGAATTCCCTTTCCCTCCTGTGCATAGACGTTCTGGAAAGGATGTAGTCATACCGAATGAACGGTCAGCCCTTCGGGTCCGATTTCAAAGGGGTGTATGTCGTTCGAGTGGTTTGCAAGCCTCATCTTCCGGACGACCAGCGAGCGGCTGTATTTTGTCATTCCCAGGTACTGGAGAAGGATGACCGAGTCGACCATGAACTCAAGGACGCCCGTCCTGGAAAGGCCCCTGCTCTCCTCCGGGATCTCCGATACGGCGATCACGACCTTCCCCATCTCCCTGAGCCTCTGGAGTATCCTGTAAAGGAACTTCCTTATTCTGAAGGGGTCCTTGATGTACATCTCGAGCATGCTCACGGAATCGATGACGATCCTTTTCGCCCCCACCGACTCGACCTGTTTGATTATCCTGTCCATGAGCGTTTCGATGTCGAAGGGCTCGAATTCGACCAGTCTGATCTTCCCGTTCTTCTCGAATTTCTCCAGGTCCCAGCCAAACTTGGAGGCCTGCCTCTTTATGTTGTCGGCCCTCTCTCCGGTGGTTATGTAGAGACCGTTCTCGCCGTTTTTTTCAGCTCCGTTATAAATGAACTGGGTCGCGAATATGGATTTACAGGTCCCGGTTTTTCCGCAGATGAGGTTGACGCTTCCCTCCTCGAACCCTCCCTCAATAAGTTCGTCGAAACCTGGAACTCCGGAGAGAATTTTCATGGTTTCATTTTGTTTTGACGGCTTATAAATTTTTTAATACAAAAAGCAAAATCATTCCATGCACGTAAGAAACCCCGTGGTGTCAGGCACTTTCTACGATTCTGACCCCGGCAGGCTGAGGGAAACGATCAAGGGATTTTCATCGAAAACCAAAGAAGGGGAATGCCTTGCCGTGATATCGCCCCATGCCGGCTACGTTTATTCGGGCGAGACGGCATCCTTTTCCATATCCTCCCTGAAACCCTCAAAGAAGTTCGTGATACTCGGCCCCAACCACAATCTTCTGGGGCCGGAATTCTCGATAATGACAAAAGGGGAATGGGCGACCCCTCTCGGAAAAGTCATGATTGATGAGAAAATCCCTGAGGATCTGATGAAATGCGGGTTTCTGAGGGAGGATGATTCCGCCCACATGATGGAGCACTCCATAGAGGTCCAGCTTCCCTTACTCCAGCAAAGATTCAGCAGATTCACATTCGTCCCTGTATGCATACAGAACCTGGATTTCTCAGATAAATTTCTGGAAAAATGCAAATCCCTCGGAGAGGCCATGGCTGGGGCAATGAAAAAGCATGATTTCCGGGTAATCGCATCCTCGGACTTCTCCCATTACATCCCGGAAGAGGAGGCGAAAGAAAAGGACGGGAAAGCCGTGGAGATGATAAGGAAACTAAACCTGAAGGGACTCTTCAGAACACTCGAAAGCACTGATGCCTCCGTCTGCGGATACGGGCCCATACTGGTCGCGATGTCCTATGCCCGTTCCCTGGGACTGAAAGCAAAGGTGATCCGTAAGTCCTCCTCCGGTGACGTCACCGGGGATTATTCATCCGTCGTCAGCTACTATTCGATCGGGTTTGGATGAGACCTTTCTGAGCGGATTCTCCGGGGAATCTGTCGCAAGGAAAAGCCTCTTCGGATTCGGGTGGTTCTTTACTTTCACGCCGAGCATCTCCATCAGCTCCCTCTCGAAAAGGTCGGCTCCGGGATATATGCCGGTTATGGTCTGAATCTCCGGCCTGGCCTTCGGGACTCTTGTCCTGAGGTTTATCTTCTGGTTCCCGTAGACTAGATGGTATATAATCTCTATATCATCTCCCAGGTCCACTCCAACTATGGCAGAGAGCCTGTATATACCCGCTTCCTTCAATCTTTTCATGATATCTTTCAATCTCGGACAGTCGAAGTTAAGCCAGAAAGTCTCCCCGGTTTTCCTGCATCCCGGATCGATGTCCCTGAGCAACGTTTCCGCGTACATGTCATTTACCTTCCATCTTCTTCAGCACCTTGACGACCCCGTCTATTATGGCTTCCGGTTTCGGGGGACACCCCGGGACGTAGACGTCCACGGGAATGACCTTGTCGAGGGGCCCCTCGAGGTTGTAGGAATCGTAAAAGACCCCTCCGGATATAGCGCACGACCCGATCGCCATGACGTACTTCGGGTTCGGAATCTGCCGGTATATCTTCAGCAGACGCTCTTTCATCTTCTTTGTCACGATTCCCTCAACTATGATGATGTCCGCATGCCTCGGCGAGCCCTTGGAAAGTATGCCGAACCTCTCCACGTCGTATTTCGGGGTCAGGGAAGCCAGGATCTCGATTGAACAGCCATTACATCCCCCGCTTCCCACATGAAGTATCCAGGGCGATTTATTCCTGCAGTAAGTCACCAGTCTTTTTCTGATCCCCATCTAAACCACCAGTATCAGCAAAACGAAGGACGCGATGCCTATCAGGATCCACAGTATGTAATCCGAGAGCTTTCCGGTGTGTATCTCCTGAATCATCCGGAAATTCATGTTGTCGGTAATTGCCTGGTAGAAGTTTTCCGAACGGATCTCCACCTTGTCGAAAGGCTCCCCGCAGGTGTAGACGTCCTCCTTTCCCTTCTCCTTCCTGTAAGACCTGCTACCCATGCTGTAGATCAGGTAACCCAGCAGAATGAAACCGAAAAACCCCCCAGCAAACAAAGGCCAGTATTCGAACATACAATCATCCCAAGACGGCGTTTATATATTGATTCGGATTTAATAAAGCGTTTACCGCGGAATCCACGAAGTAAGACCCGATTGACGGGAATATCCCTATCAACACGCAAACGGCCATGAGGATGACCACCGGAACGAGCAAGAGTCTCGGGACACTCTTCCCCCTCTTTTTCGTTGTCAGGAATATCGAAGAGTACATCTTCATCAGGTACGCAAGGGTGAAGACTGATACGACGACGGATATCAGGGTAAGAACGGGGCTGACCTCCCACGTCGCGAGGTATATTATCCATTTGGAGACGAAGCCGTTGAAGGGCGGGACACCTGACAATGCCAGCACTCCTATGCCCGTTGAGACCGCCAGAAGCCTGCTGTTGATGTTCATCTCGCCGATGGCTTCCTTCCCTGTCACGTATATGACGCAGCCGACAGAGAAGAAAAGGAGGGATTTGATGAGGACGTGGTTGAAGATGTGGTAGAGAGCCCCGGTGATGCCCAGCATGCTGCCCAGTCCGAGGGACATGAGGACGTACCCCATCTGGGAGATACCGGAATAGGCGATGAGCCTCTTGACGTTCTTCTGGAGGAACGCGGCTAAAGCTCCCCCTACCATGGAAATGACCCCGAAAAGTATCAGCAGCCAGTTGACTGTCAGAAGGTCGAAGATGAACAGGATTCTCAGTATGGCGTAAAAGCCGGCGGCTGTGGACACGGTGACGAAAATCACCCCTATCGGGACCGGGGTGCCGTCCACCGCGTCCGGCTTCCATGCATGGAAAGGAATCACGGCCGCTTTCATCCCGAAACCGGCAATGAGAAGCCCCAGAACCGAGAGGAAGACCGGGGACTTGTACACCTTCAGATAGAGGTCCGCCATGTTGAGGGTGCCGGTAAGACCATAGAGCATCCCTATGCCGAGAAGGATGAAAGAGCTCACCATGCTTCCCATCACCAGATACTTGAAGGAACCCTCGATCGCCTCCCTGTCCAGGAAAAAGGAGACCAGCGCATACGAGGATATGGAGAGTATTTCAAAGAAGACGTAGAAATTGAAAAGGTCACCGGTCAGGCAGACCCCGATAAGGCCTATCGTCAGCAGGCAGAGCAGCGTATAGAAGCGGTGTTTCCTTTTTTTGATATAGGCCGCCGAATACAGGGCCACGAGAGAGCACGTGCCCGATACCATCAGGGCGAAGAACAGGTTCAGCTTGTCCAGGGCCCATACGATCCCGAAAGGCGCTCCCCATCCGGCGAACCGGACTACCGTTATCCCCGGCAGGGCATAGATGTAGCTCAGAACGGCAAAGGAAAACAGTATCGCGGCTATCGTTATCGCGTCCTTCTTGGTCACGAGCGTCAGGAAGGCCGCAACGAAAAGAACTATGAGAGCATACGTTATCATCCTATCCCCTAAGATTATTTATTTTGTCCGTGTCCAGCGTATTGAAATGCCTGTAGGCAAGAACCGCTATCCCCAGGGCCAGCGCGGTGATGCTGAAGTTGATCACGATGGAGGTGAGCACCAGTGCCTGGGGCAGCGGATCGACAGACAAGGAAGCGAACGTTCGAAGGTTCTGCAAAGTGACTATTGGAGGTATTCCGCCCTCCCTGAAGCCGAGTGTTATCAGGAAGAGGTGGATGGAATCCGTGAACAGCCCGAGCCCGATTATCTTCTTGATCAGGTTCTTCTTCAGGGTTATGCAGTATATGCCGATCGCCATCATCACCGCGGAAGCCATGTATATCTCAATCATACGAATCACTCCTTCATTATCAGGAAGAGTATGCTTATCAGCGCCATCATCACCATGATCCCCCCGAAGACGTTCAGCAGCAGGATCTGCTGGCCGCTCCAGACGGCGAAAGCCGAACCGGTCGGCACGAGCATGTCCCTTATGAACATCTCAAAGAACACGAGGAATATCAGGAAAAGGGCCATTATGCCCTCGAACATGTGCGCGCTGTCCTCCTTTATTATCCTCTCTGCCTTTTTCAGACCGAATGCCAGCATCACAAGGGCAATGCCGGCGACGACCACCGATCCGCCCGGGAAGGAACCTCCCGGAGAGAGATGGCCGTGGATGATTATGAATATCCCGAACAGGAGGACGAAGGGAAAGATCCCCTTGACGGTGGTCCTCACTATGACGTCCATCTAATCACCCTCCCTCCTCGTGCCGAACATGAAAAGGGTGAAAACGCCGACCGCTGCCGTGAACAGGACGGTCTCCTCCCCTAGGGTGTCGAAACTCCTGAAGTCCCAGACGACAGAGGATACAAGGTTCGCCGCCCCCGTGCTTTCGAACGAATTTTCAATGTAATGCGTCCCCACGCCCTTTTTTTCCCATGAATTGAAACCGGGGGAAAGGAACACGGATGTCAGAAAGACAAAGATCACCGAAACAGAGACGAAAAAAACAGCTTCCCTTTTCACGTTTCCATCCTCCCCGTTTTCTTCAGCGCGATGATCATGATCAGCGTCGTAAGGCCCGCCTTGACGGCTGCCTCCGTGATGGCGATGTCAGGGGCCTGGAGGTAAAGGAAGGACAGTGAAAGTGTCAGGGAGACGAAGGCGAGAAAGATGACGGACACGATGAGGTCTTTGGAAATGACGGCCATGGCCGAGAGCGCGATCATACCCGCAAGCAAAAATACAATCATATAATATTATTGTTCCGGTTTGGATAAATTAATTATTTTACATGAACAGCCACGTAAATCATAATTCTCCGTTATTTGATCAACTGAACCAATCTTTCCCGTGTATCGTTTTCCAGCTGCAGGAGTCGCGAAGAAATGAGTCCAGATAAATTTATTCTCGTGAGGATCTCAAAACCATTTTCATTAATATTCCCATTTTCATAATGTTTATTGATTATCCCCTGAAGGTCATAGAAATCTGTAAAATGAGGATTCTTCCCGAAAGAACGCCCATAGGATGATCTGAACATAGTTAATGTTTTACATAAAGACATTTATTGCTTCTCCTTTGTCATTTCCTGTATCTCGGACCCGAGATTGTTGATCTGGACTGCGACCCTTTCCATTTCCCCGGAAATCTCTGAACCGGCCTTCTCGAGGTCATCCCTTCTCTTCCCGATGAATTCATGGGCTCCCTCTAGGTCCTTTCTCACCATCACGCCGGACCCGATATTGACGATCACCTTCCGGTTGTCAGAGATGCGGCCGTTACCGAACACGCCGCTTCCGAATGGTATGAGAATATCGTCCTTTTCTTCCAGCCCCTTTATCTCGTTGAGTGCGTTCTCCGTCACAAGAAGTTCCATCATCTGGCTCTTGACCATTTCCTGCTGCTGCCGAAGACTTTCGAGGGACTGCTGCATGAGCTGGAAAAGTAAATATTTCTCCTGGATTTTCTCGTCGGTCATATTCGACATAATGGTTTGCAACCTTAAAAAGATTGCCAGGTCAGAGAAGCTTCAGCCCGCCTGTTACCCTGTCTATCTCCTCTTCCTTGCAGGGGCCGATCCCCAGGGCAGTTACAGATCCCGGTGTGACCTGGGTCCTTCCGGCGTCCTTTATAAGAGAACAGGGAAATCTGTTCTTTATTTTATTGTAAATGGTGATCATTTCCTCTTTGCTTCCGACCTTCAGGACGACCTTCTTGGAACCCTCGGATTCCCACTTCTCCCTGACAGCGGGATCCGCCTTCCTGTACGCATCCAGGCTCGCATGGGCCACCTGGGCGGCTATCTTCCCCTTGTCCATCTTCAGGTCGCTCCTGACTATTATCACCTGCTTGATCATACATTAAAATAGCCCGGACGGAATAAAAACTTGCTATGACGGTCATCAGGAAATTACCCCTGAGATGGTCTCCGTTTCCCTGTAAGGGGTGGAACCCGTCTTATAGTCGACTGTCACCCTCAAAGAGTAGCTGTCCCCTGGGCCCTTTTCCAGTGAATTGCAGTCGATGGTGATACCCTTTGAAGAGTCCGGATATACCACGGTGGGTATCGTATACCCGCTGCACTCGCCTTCCCCGCTGCCAGAGTTCACGGAAACGGAGCTTATCTCAACGGCATCCTCCATCCGATTCAGAATGTCCAGCTTAAGCAGCCCGTTCCCCCTGAAATTATGCCCTGATATTATCCCCCCGCCCGGAGGCTGGGGGCTGATCCCCCACGTGAATAAATCCAATACGCTGAAAGAGGGGAAAACAAGGGGAAGAATGAAAACCAGGACGATCAACAGAACGGCAACGAGGGCGACCAGGACCACCGCGACCTTTTTCTTCCCGGAACCCCCTTTCTTCTTGACGGGCCCCTCCGGTTCGGGTTCGGAATAGTGCATCTCCTCCTTTGCTATCCCGATCGCGGCATCAACCTCCGCCGGTTTCCACCCGCTCTTTATGAGATGCTCCCTGATCCGGGCCGGGGGATAGCCCCTCCCGATTGTGGAATCGATGTAATCCAGAAGCCTGTTATCCACCATATGAATATAATTTACCCAAATCGGTATAAATAAGACTACGGAAATAAAAATAAAAAAATCAAGGTAAAAATGAAAGATGGGATTTTATTCTCAAGCAGCCGCCGTTCCTGCAATCGTTCCGAAGTCCGTCCAGTTGTATGAACCCTTCTCGTAGCTTACCGTGACTTTCAG
>CAZEXF010000005.1:0-19153 GCA_964516855.1 uncultured archaeon
TTCCTCCGAATCCCTCAGCCTTCCCAGGCTTTCCTTTATGGCATTCAGATCCGGTTTTTTGCTTATGAAAACGATGACGGGAAGGTCGGTCTCCTTGGAAAGCCTTTCGATGTCCACCACGTTGAATCCGCCGAAGGTGATTCCGTCCAGCATTATTATCCGGAGCTGCCGGAAATGGCCCGATTTCCTGACCGATTCGATTATGCGGGAGGTCGAGTCCAGCCCGTCGACCCTGACTCTGGCTGTTATCACCCCGTCCACCTGGGTCCCGCCCCTGCAGACGACCCCTATCAGGTTTGTTGTTTCATCCCTAAAAGTAAACGGCGTATCGTCCCAGCCTATGATTCTGATCTCCCTTTTGATCTTTTCCAACATAATAAAGGGTTCATTTTATTTTCTTTTTGACGGCATTCTCGAATTCCTTTGCCTGGTCTATTATCATCTGGGCTGCCTTGTCCAGGGTCTTTTTCGGGTCGTTAGCCCGGACGATGAATTTCGGCTCCGAAAGGTAGGGATGCCTGATTATGTACGAGGCCTGCTTTCCGCCCGCCTTCCAGACGTTTTCCCTCAGAAGGTTCAGGAACGTATGGGTCTCTCCCTCTATCTCCAGGGAAAGCTTGTCCTTTTTCTTTTCCAATACCTGCAATTTCATAAGAATCTATATGTGTCTATCTATTTAAATGGTTTTCTTTTCGTTCAATATCCCGAGTATCTTGTCGTGAATCTTCCCGTTGGTGGCCACGATGCTCTTCGATTTCTCCGTGATCGGGTTACCCCCGAAATCTGTCACCTTCCCGCCGGCCTCCTCAACGAGAAGCTTTCCGGCTGCGAAATCCCAGTAATTGAAGCTGTGAAGGAAGTAAGCGTCCGACTTTCCTGAAGCCACTCTCGCCATGTTGAGAGCGGCGGAACCAAACTGTCTTATCGTCCTGACCTTGTCGCAGACTTTAAGCACAAATTCAAAATTTTTCTTTCTCGTTTCAATATTGTTGGAGCTGTCAGCGGAAAGGATAATTCTGGAAAGTTCATTTTCCTCCGAGGCCTTAAGTCTACTGCCGTTCAGAAATGAGCCTCTTTCCATTTCTGCCGTATATAGCTCGTTGCTGACCGGACGGTAAATGACGCCGAGGATGATTTTCCTTCTATGTTGCAGGGCGATGGAAACGCAGTACTCATCGATCCCCTTTGAAAAATTTATTGTTCCGTCCAGGGGATCTATCACCCACATGTATTCGGAATCCTTGGAATCCTTTCCCATCTCCTCCGAAAGGATGGAATGCCCGGGGAAATGTTTTCTGATCATGTCGATTATGATCTTCTCGGCCTTAGTATCCGCATCCGTGATCATGTCATGGGGAATTCCCTTCATCCTTGAAGTGAAGCCCTTCTCCGAGATTTCGAGTATCTTCTTTCCTGCTTCCCTTGCGGCCAAGACTGCAACTTCTTTGAATTCCATGATAAGAATATGATATCTTATAATATGAATTTTTTAAAACGGGCGTCTTATAATAATTATGACGATTTTTCGTGCGTATGACGTGAGGGGGAAATATCCCGGGCAGATAAACGAGGATCTCGCCTTAAGGGTCGGGAGGGCCTTCGGGAGATTGATCGGGAAGGGAACCGTGGCCGTTGGTTATGACGTCAGAGAGAGTTCCCCGGCTCTTAAAAAGCATTTGAACAATGGTCTGAAAGAGATGGGGATGAATGTTCTTGACATCGGCATGGTTCCGACTCAGCTCGTATACTTTGCCGTTGCCCACAGGGGACTGGACGGGGGGATAATGATCACGGCCTCCCATAACCCGAAGGGGTACAACGGCTTTAAATTCTGCGTGAAGGGCGGGCTATCCCTATCATATGGAACCGGGATAGAAAAGATTGAAAAATGGGCAAAAGAGAATATACCCCCCTCTGATGGCAAGGGTCTGATCGAATTCTGTGATATTAGTGAGGAATATAGCGAATATGCAGCGGAAAGAACCAATTGCAATAAGAAAATGAAGGTTGTGGTTGATGCGGGAAACGGTTCCGCGGGGATCATAGCACCGAAAATCTTCCGGAAGATAGGCCTGGACGTGGTAGAATTGTTCTGCGAACCCGACGGGAATTTCCCTAATCACCATCCCGACCCGCTGGTAAGGGAAAATCTGGCGGACGTTAAGAGGAAGGTTATAGAAGAGAAGGCTGACCTAGGGATAGCCTACGACGGTGACGGGGACAGGGTAGCGTTTATCGACGAGAAGGGAGAAATCATCAGCAACAATTCAGCATTTTCGCTTCTTATCAAGGGAGCGTTGGACAAAGAACCCGGCTCAAAGATACTATACGAAATTCTCTGCTCCAAGCTCGTGGAAGATGTAATCAGGAAAGGGGGAGGCGTTCCCGTGTTGTCAAGGGTCGGGCATTCATTCATACAGAATAAAATGATCAAAAATGACTGCGTACTCGGAGGCGAGACTTCCGGGCATTACTATTTCAGGGAGAATTACAGTTACGATGACGGGATATTCGCTTCATTGAAGCTTATGGAATTCCTTTCAAGATCCGATAAACCGATATCCGAGCATATCGGGGATCTCCCGGAATACATTACATCGGACGACACCAGGATTGAATGCGAGGACGAAAAGAAATTCAGGGTTATCGAACACCTGAAGAAAAAATTCCAGGGGGAAGGCCTTGAAATGTTGACAATAGACGGGGTCAAGGTATTTTTCAGGGACAGGAATTCATGGTTTGTTGCCAGGGTTTCCAACACCCAGCCGGCGATTGTCCTCAGATGGGAAGCCGGTGAAAGAGAGGAGTTCGAAAGGGTGGGCAATTTCATAAAAACCGAGACGGAGGAAGCCATCAAGATTGTTTCTTGAGTTCTTCAACTATCTCCTTCGCCCGGTTCACGTTTATGTTCTTCTCCTCGATCATCCTCTTGGCGACCCTTTCGATGAGGCCGCCCTTTGCCCCGGCTGTTATCGCGATGTTCGAGGCGTGGAGGCGCATGTGGCCTCTCTGGATGCCCTCGGTGGCAAGCGCCCGGAGGGCGGCGAAGTTCTGTGCAAGACCCACGGAAGCGATCACCTGGGCAAGCTCCTGCGCCGTTTTCACGCCAAGTATCCTGAGGGAAACCCCGGCTATGGGGTTCGTCCTCGTGGCGCCGCCCACCGTGCCCACGGCAACGGGAAGCTCGATCTCCCCCTCCAGATCCCCTTTCCCGTTCTTGTAATATTTCGTGAGGGACCCGTATTTCCCGTCCTTCGCAGCATAGGAATGGGCGCCCGCCTCCACCGCGCGGAAGTCGTTCCCAGTGGCGATCACCACGGCGTCTATTCCGTTCATTGTCCCCTTGTTGTGGGTCGTGCACCTGTACTGATCGGATTCAGCAAGGCTGTAGGCGGCCATTATCGAATCGACCACTTCCTCCCCCTTCATCATTCCCTTTGTGCTCTTTTCTAGATCCTCCTTTCTCCAGACCGCCCTGGCGCGGGCGAGCCTTTCCGTGGCGAGGTTTGAGATTATCCGGAGTTTTACCCTGCCTCCAGTCAGTTCCTCGAGATATGGAGTGATCGCTTCGCTCATGGTGTTGATCGCGTTCGCCCCCATTGCGTCCCGGACGTCAACCAAGAGGTGGACGACCATCATCTCTCCGATCTGGGAATCGATCTTTCTGACTTTCAGATCCTTTGCTCCGCCACCAAATTTTATAAGTACGGAATCCCTCTCGTTCGCTTTTTCAAGAATCGTTTTCTTGTTCTCGAGTATCTTCTTTTCCGCCTTCCCGAAATCGGGAATATTCAGTATCTGTATCTGTCCTATCATGACCGGCTCGTCGCTCGAGGCCTCGAATCCCCCGGAAGGCCTGGCCAGCTTGGCGGCGTTGGAGGCGGCCGCCACGACAGAAGGCTCCTCCAGCGACATCGGTATCAGATAGTCCTTCCCGTTGATCAGGAAGTTCGTGGCGATCCCGAGGGGGAGTTCGTTCGTTCCTATCACGTTCTCGATCATCTTACTGGCGTGATCCAGGTCGAGTCTTCCAGTTTTTTCCAAAAGCCTGGTTTCTTCCCCGGTCAGTCCGGCAAACCGTTCAACGGTCTCGATCCTTTCCTTCGGACTCAATTTATAGAATTTTGATAAACGTGAAGTCTTCTCCATCATCATCACCTCAATCTTTAGATAATCCCCGAGTGATATTTAAATCATTTGCAGAAGAATTCCCCGAATGTCGAATGTCTTGCTTTTTAAGGCTTTCCCCGAACTAAAATTATGTTCGAGCGGGAACGGATGGAATCGGTGCTGGGGAAGATCAGGGAAACCGGAGGGAAGAGGGTCTTTCTCCAGGTGCCGGAAGGACTGAAAACCGGGGTGCAGGAACTGGTCGATTTTCTGGAGGTGAGCGGGCTGGAGGTCTTCCTTTCGGTAGAGCCCTTCTTCGGTTCTTTTGATCTGAGAATCAACGAAGCTGGGAGATTGGAATGCGACCTGATTCTCCACGTGGGGCATTCGGACTTCGGGGTGAAGAGCGGGATTCCCGTCATTTATGAGAACTACGAGATTGAGATCGACCCCATTCCCCTGCTGGAGTTTCATTTAAAAAAACTTGAAGGATATAAGAAGATCGGGCTGGTGACGACTATCCAGTTCATCTCTGTCTTAAAAAAAGTCAAAGAATTCCTGGAAAAAGCCGGGTTCGAGGTGAAGACAGGGAAATCCCAGAAAGGCGTGGAAGGCCAGATACTGGGATGCGACCACTCGGCGGGCCTGTCCGTAGAAAGCGGGGTGGACTGCTTCCTTTTCGTGGGTTCCGGGAGGTTCCATCCCCTGGGGCTTCAGGAAAGGACTGACAGGCCCGTTTTCTTTCTGGACGTGGAAAAAAACAACTTGACGAATTTTTCAAGGGAGAAGAGCAGGCTGGAGATCCTCCGGGGGATGAGGATCGAGAAGGCAAGGGGACTCGAAAGGTTCGCGATAATAATCTCCACGAAGCCGGGGCAGATGAAGATCAGGCAGGCAGAAGAGATAAAGAATAAATTAAAAAAAATCGGAAAGAAGGTATACGTCTTGGTTGCCGATCAGCTGACCCCGGAAAAGCTGATGGGACTGAAGATCGACGTGATCGTGAACACGGCGTGCCCGAGGATCAGGGATGATCAGGAGGCGTTCAGGAAGATCATTCTGAACCCGGAAGACGTGGACGGGCTGGCGGATGATGGAAACGCCAAAGGATAAAAATGTTCGCCCGTATTATCACATCATGGGCGACATTTGTTTCGGATTTGACTTTCCCGGGGATTTTCCTGATGAAAGATACAGGGGGAAGAAATTCATGGTCGCAATGAACGGGGAAAACGGGGATTTCTATGACTATCTGACCGATAAAGCGTTCGGGAAAAAGGTATCGGAGTACATAGGAAACATGTCTCCGGAATTGTCCATACTGCTCCCTTCATTTTAAGCGTCGGCAGTTAACACGAAGGCTGGAACAATAGGGGTTTTTAACTGATCGAATCTGATTTTAATTAATATTAATTGAGGTGATCAGCCATGGCTTTGTTTAAATTGAATGTTGGTGTCGTACCTGCTTGTGACGTTACTTCTCTTGAAGATCTGAAAAAGATTGTTGATAATGTCGATGATGTGGAAGGGATTGTCGGCTATAAGGTTGGAAAAAGATTGATGTCAAGATTCGGACTGCCGAATTTAATGGTCGCAGCCTCTTCCTCGACTGATAAACCAATAATACTTGATGTTCAAAAAGAGGGTAATGATGTCGAGTTCACAGAAGAGGCGTTTATTTCGGATTATGCCGAGGATGGAGTAAAGAGTTTAATATTATTCCCATTTTCAGGTCCCAGGGTACAGGCAAAATGCATAAAGGCCTGCCATGATAACAAAATAACCCCCATAGGTGGTTTTAGATTAACACAACCGGGTTTTGACGCGAGTGAAGAGGTCGATGTTGGTGATATACTCCCTAATTTAAAGGGGGTTAAATTCAACGGATATTTATCCCCGGAAGCGGAGGAGAATGCATTAAAAATGTATTGTCTTTCAGGAGTTGAATATTTCATAGGCCCTGGAAACAAGCCGGATGATCTTAGACGCCAAAAGGGAATAATACAGAAGTTCGGAAGAAACCCGAAATTTCTTTTGCCCGGAATCAAGGCGCAGGGAGGAGACATTACAACGGCATTTAACGTCATAAAGGAATGTCCCGGTAAATACGCAATAGTTGGAAGAGGGATAATAAAGGCCCCCGACATGAAAGAGGCCGCCAAGGTTTACTGCGGGGAGGCGTTGAGTTTCGGTTAAGGGAGGTTGACATATATGAACAAATATTTCGAGAGTACCTCGGAGGTCCTTTTGACCTCGCCCGGGGTCTTTTCTTCGATCGCTCAGAATCCTGCGATAATCAACTGCAGGCAGGTGAGCCCTTATTATATTAATTGTGCATCAGTCTGGTCTGATGATAATGTGGATGCAAAAAATACAATTGCAGACAATATGGAAAAATACATAAGAGAAAATGTTGAAACGGATAGAATCGACAAGATTACTACTACCGCCGTCAAGGGTTTATGCATAGCAATTGATGTGGCTACTGCGGGAAGGCTTAACCTTCCGGTTGTATTCGTCAGGCCTAAGGGAAAGGGCTACGGAGCGCAGGAAGGGAAAGTGAAGCCCGGGGATTATGTCGTTGGAGTTGATGACTTGATCACTGAAGCGGGTACCGCGGTTGTTTGTATTAACACTACAAAGGAAAACAAGGGTAAAATTGATAAATATTTCGTCATGTTTGACCGGAAGCAAGGCGGCACGGAAAGGATAAGGGATATGGAAGTCAGTCCCTTTGCCCTTGCTCACATGTGTCCTAGGTTCACCGAAATGATAAAAAAGTACAGGGAAGGAAAGGACGTCACGGCAGAAGATCTAAACATATTCCGAAAATATGCAGAGGATCCGGTAACTTGGTCCAAGAATTATCTTCTCGATCACCCGGAATTTGTCAAAGATCATATTGAAAAGGCCATTGATAAAGACCTTCTTATAGACAGCAATGCACCTGTTCTCGAGATTTTCACGGTTGAGACAGGGCATCCTGAACTGAAGGATGAATTTAAAGATAGCATCCGCAAATGGCTTGGGGGGTTAAAGGTTAAAAACGATGTCCCAGAATTCGGTTATACCGGATTCAAAGACATCTAGAACTCCTCTTCCTTGTTCTTTTTCTTGTTCTTTTTCATTTTCTTCTCGTTCTTTTCGACCCAGTCCGACACGCGCCTGAACTCGTTCTTCGCTTCGCCAACGCCGGAGGTGTTTCCGACCCCCACGATGATCACCTTATCTCCCGGCTTCGCGCGCTTCAGGTTCTCCTTCACCGTATTGATCACTTCGGGGACGGCGTCCTTGATCGACTTCCGCATGGGCATGATCGCCTCTTCCGGTTTCATCTTGACTATGATCGAGTCGAGAGGTATGTTGTTCCGAACGGCTACGTCCTCGATGAAGGACTTCTCGACCCCGGGGCCTCCCATCGCGACTCCGACACCTTCCGCGATCGATCCCGTCTTCTCCCCTTCCAGCTTGGAGGCGGCGTCTATCGTTATGATCCGGGAGATCTTGTTCGTCTTCACGAGGGCTTCGACTGCCTTCCCCGGCCTTCCAAGGCGGCCGCCAGGCCCCTTTGCCTTGATCAGGAAGCTGTCCCTCCCGTCCATTTCCATGGTTGCCATTTTAACGTCTTCCTCTATGGTCTTGGTTTTTTTGCCGTCAATCATCTTGGCAACGACAAGGGGTCCTAATGAGTCCCCGACCGGCTCGCCTTTCGCGAGCGACCTTGTCCCGGCGTACATTGCCTTGGCGATCCTCTCCACCAGGGGGAGCTGCATCTGGAGTATGAGGGCAATCTGGTAGGACTTGGTCTGCCTGATGAGTTCGACGTAATGCCGGACGATCTTGGCGATCATGTGGAGCTCTATCCCCCCGGCGAAGCCCATCTGGATGTTCGCCTTCTTCTCCCCGTCCATATTCGGGGCGACCTGGTCGGTGAAGTAACGGAAGCGCTCCTTCTCGTTCTGGACAACGAGCTCCATCTTCTTGACGATCCCGTAGGGGTCGAGGTTCACCGGATCGATGACGAAGAATTCGAAAAAGCGGTCGATGGAGTCCTTTACCTTCTGGGTCGGCTTTTTCGTGATCTCTTTCGTGAGGAACTTTTTCGATTTGTCGCTCATTATCTCGAGCTGCTCGGCCGTCCTCTCCAGCTTCCACATTATCTGGGAAAGCATCAAGCGGGGATAAAGGAAGAAGAACGCGCCCCACATTATAATGAAGAATATCCAGCTTGTCCAGTCGTTCCCCGTCCCGATAAGCTGGAACAGCATATCCATCAGCACACCCAAAATGATATATCCTTCTGTTTTAGAATTTATATATTTTAACTTAAACAGTTATATATTCAGTGCAGGTCTGGTGTTTGAATGGAGCCGAAAATAATTGGTGTCATTGTAATCATATCGTTACTTTCCCTCTCATTGCTCCCGGTGAACGCCTCGGCCGAGGGATTCCTCTCCGACATCTTCGACAGGATAAGGGAATGGTTCGAAATGTCCCCCTTCGGGGGCCTGTTCAGCCAACCGGTCAAAAGGACGGAAGAAGTGAACCTGACGTTCTATCCGGAGAGCTTTTCTGCGGAAATAGGGAGCCCCGTCAACATAACCTCGAACACCACCGGCATATGGAATTTCAAGGGTGAGATGGGGGTAGTGATGGCGAGGAATCTGATGGTGCTGAGGGAGGGAGGGACGGAACTCCTTATCGAGCAGAGAATCGGGGACGTGAGGATAGAGAATCTGAAGATGCCCAGCCTGGAGCTGACCGGCATGAAGCTGGTCCTGGAAACGGGCAACTGGACCCAGACCAGCGAGGACGGATCCGTCACCATGAAGGATTTCTTCGGGAACGCCTACATTGACAGGGGCGTCATAAGACTCGAGGGGAACGTCTCGAAACTGGACAGAATCTGATCTATTTGTTTCCGGCGACCTTCATCTCCACTATCTTTGCATAGGCCGGCCTCGTTATCAGTATACCGACCAGCACGCCGATTATCGTGGTGATTGCGAATCCCCTCACAAGGCCGACACCGAGCGTCATCAGGGGGACCATCGCGGCGATCGTGGTGGAGGCGGAGCCGAATATGATGAACATGGCCCTCTTTATTTTGTCCTTCACCGTGTAGAGTATCTTCCTGGATTTTTCCCCGGTCAGGGTTTCGTCCGTGATGACTATCATGTTGTCCATTCCTGTCCCGATGGCGGCTATGATGCCCCCTATCGCGGGAAGGTCGATGGTCCAGGAAAGGAAGCCGAAGAGCGGGATCAGGATTGCCCCGATCCAGGCGACGGCGTCTATCTCCTGCTTCTTCCACCATGCGAGGCCGATCACGATCAGGTTGAGCATGAGGACCGGCATCCATATGACCGCGTCATTGTTGGCCGAAAGCCCGAGTATGATCACTATCTCGGAAAGTGCGGTCAGGACGAGGGGAATGGCTATCTTGAAAGTCCGGTAGCGTATGAAGATTATTATAACGACTATGAAGGCTGCGAGGCCGGCCGCCATCAGGGCGGAGGTGACGAACCCCCTTCCGAGGGTGGGGGATATGACCCCTACGGAGACCGTTTCCAGCCCCACCGGGAGGGCGCCGGACCTCAGTATCGTCTGGA
This sequence comes from uncultured archaeon, assembly GCA_964516855.1. Lineage (GTDB taxonomy): Archaea > Aenigmatarchaeota > Aenigmatarchaeia > QMZP01 > QMZT01 > CAZEXF01. Next base: position 9,723 of record CAZEXF010000005.1, read on the forward strand.
GGTTGACCTTTTCCTTGAATGCGGCCTCCCTCGTATCCCTCGTCCCCTCGATGGAAGGCGTCGTGTATATCTTTCCCCCGAGGGTCGATCCTATCCTCAGGCTGCTGACAAGGCTCTCGTCGATGTAAAGGAAGATCATGGAATCCTTCAGGTAATAGTCACCGGAATTCATGTCGAGCTGGGAGGGTATCCCGGACGTTATCCTGGCGAACCTGTCCGCCCCCGTTTCGGAAACCAGCATGGTGAAATAGAATGAAAAGTAGTTTCCCCTCGGGATCACTCCGCTGTGCTGCTGGTCCGAATAGACCAGCTCGATGTCCTCCCCCTTGTAGGCCGTACCGAGGAAGATCAGCTCGTCACGGGTGGCGGTAACGTTCACGTATTCGAACCCGATCCCGTCGAGTTCGAAGGTGTCGTTCGCGTCGTAGATGTTGTCCCCTATCATGACTGAATCGTTCTCCAGAAGCTCCACTGGGTACTGGTTGTCCCTGAGGTCGAATGTCCCTTCCGCCCCTGTGAGGAACACGGGCTTGGAGACCTTTGCCTCGAACTTCCCCTGCTTGGAGAGGAGCTCGTTGACCACGCTCCTGCCGACTCCCGTGGCTTCCACCTGTATGTAATTGTCACCCGTTATCGAGGTGACAGGGAAGAACCTTATCTCGGTGAGGCCGTATATGTTGGCCCTGGTGTCGAGGGTGGAGATTATCTGGTCTATCATGTCGGAGGTCGCGTTTTCCTTCGGGCTGAGGATTATCCTCGTCCCTCCCCTGATGTCGAGGCCGAATTCGAGGTTGGTTTTCTCGAGGTCGATGACGTCTATTCCTATCGTATCGTTGACCACGAAGATGTGCTTTTCCCTTTCCAGCGTCCCCGTGTCAAACGTGGTTATGGTCACTTCCCCCTTATAATCCATCATCATGGAGTTCCATTCGTCCTCGGCGTATATCCTTTCGTTGTTCACGCCGTAGATGACCATCCCCTGGCTGAGGACCCCCTTTGCCGGGGAATCCTCAGAGACGTAGGCTATGCGGACCCCGGTGTACTGCGGTTTCATCACTATTGCCAGGCAGGCCGCCATGACCATTATCAGGAGCAGGAGTACCCTCCAGTATTTCAGGATCATTCAGGTCCCCTCCTCTCGACATACATCCTGAGAAGGACGGAATTCATGAACCACGTGTTGGCCAGGTCGAAAACAAGGCCGATGAAAAGCACCAGTGCGATGGACGTCAGAACGGAGGATATCGGTGAGAGTATCATGGCTACGAGGGCTCCCATGGTGGTGAGTGTCATGGTCAGGCCGGTTTTCAGTGCCCCTCTTATCTTCTCGTTCATCTCCCTCGTCTCCGATTCCCTGAGCAGCCTCGACGTGAGCATGATGTCGGTGTCCACCGAATAACCGATCAGCATAAGGAGGGCGGCGAACCCCGCCAGGGAAAGCTCGATCCCGAACACCTGCATGAAGGCGATCGTCATCAGTATGTCGAACATCGCGGAAAGGATTACCGCTATCGACGGGACGAGGGAGCGGAAGATTATGAAAACGATGATCCCCATGAAAATGAACGCTATTATGATTCCGAACTGGGCCTGCATCCAGAAGGAGGAACCGAGGGAAGACCCTATCTGCTGGACGCTGTTGTCCGAGGTGTCGATTCCCGCGGACCCGAGATCCGAGAGTATGTCCCCGGATTCAACGTCAGAGCCTATCTCTATCAGGGTGGAATATCCCTCAAAGCTTCTCGTTTCCCTTACCTTGAAATCCGCTGTCGTTTTCCGGAGCTCGCTCTCGACTGCGTCAAGGTCCATCCGGGCCTCCGTGTTGATGGTGATTATTGTCCCGCCCTTCATCTCTATCGACCGGTGGAACCATTCCCCGGTCCGGGAATACTGGTCCAGCAGCAGGCCGGCCGAGAACAGAAACAGTATTATCGGTATGATTAACAGCAGCCTGTAATCGAAATTTGGGATTCTCATGATCATCTCCTGATAACCGTCATGCGTCAAAGGGCGGCATAGCGCAGCATGTTTATTTCTATTTAATGGTATTTTATATAAAGGTTAATTGAGCGTGTTAATTTTATAAATTAATTCCGGGATGGGGAGCAAGGATTAAAATATTGGATCGATCTTTTTCTAATGAAAGCCTTTGACGTGATCGTGGTGGGAGGGGGCCCGGTAGGGCTCTACGCCGCCGGGCTCTGCGAAAGGATGGGCTACAGGGTATGCGTGATCGAGGAGCACCGGGAGATAGGCGAGCCCCTCCACTGCTCCGGTCTTGTATCAAGGAACGTCGAACGTTTCGTGAGGGGGATCGGGAGAATGGACGGAATCGTGGAGAACAGGGTGGCGTCCGCGAGGATTCATTCCCCCCTGAGCGAGTTCAGGCTGGAGAAGAAGGGCGTGGGGGCATATGTCATAAACAGGTCAGCTCTCGACAGGTACCTTTATGAACAGCTTAATTCCGAGGTGGTGCTTGGGGCCAGGGTGAATGGTTTCGATATCGGGGAAGGGGTCCGGATAAAGACGGGGAAGGGGACGTTCAGATCTGAGATCGTCCTGGGGTGCGACGGGGCCAACTCCGTCTTTTCGGATCACGTCGGGTTCCGGCCGAAGGAGCTGATCAGCGGGATATTCGGGATAGAAAGGGGGGAAAATCATTCCCGGGAGGTGGACATCTATTTCGACAAGGATCTGCTTTCTGACGGGTTTTTCTGGAGAATCCCCAGGGGCGGCACGACCGAATACGGGGTCCTCGGGAAGGGCGTGAATTTTCATTACCTTGACCTTTATTTCGGCAAGGTGTTACGGGAGAGGCACGGGGGAATCATACCGCTGGGCTTCTCGGGCAAGAGCTATTCGGAAAGAATTCTGTTGGCCGGCAACTCGGCCGGCCAGGTGAAGCCGTGGTCCGGGGGCGGGGTCGTGTACGGGATGACCTGCGCAGGGATCGCCTCAAAGGTGGTCGAGAAGGCCTTCAGGTTCGGTGATTTCTCGGCAGGCGTGCTCGGGGAATACGAAAGGGAATGGAAAGGGGAAATCGGGATGCAGATCGGGCTGGGAATGATTGCAAGGAACGTTATGAAAAGATTCGGGAATTTACAGATGGACATGGCATTCAGGATGCTCAATCTCGTTCCGATGAACTGGATGGACATGGATTTCGTCTTCAGTAGGCCAGCCTCAGTTTCCTGTTAAGGCTCCCCATGTAAACGGGGTTGTTCATCCCCCTGACATATCTGTCTTTGGCTTTCGTCATGCCGTCCCTGAAGTATCCGGCCACTTCGTGTTCCGGCTCCATCCCTCCGCCGCCGCCGCACACCGACTCCCTTTCTTCCGCCAGCCTCCATTCGATGAACTCGTTCTTGCGGAGGGTCTGCTGGTCTATCGAGCGCTCCCCTATCCTCTTTTCGCCCGTGTCACGGTTCACCACCCAGTATTCCCAGTATCTTCCTCCGTCCCCGTCCTGCTTCCCGTCTATCGATTTGACGTATTTCCCGAAACTGGGGTCGTCGACTATCTCGATGTCCGTCCCCGTCCTCTCTGACATCTTTTTTGTAAGCTCGTATACGTTCGTTTCCTCGAGGTTGTCAAAGAAGAGCCGCTCGTATGTCCACTGCTCGTTGTAGAATATGGGATTATGGTAGCTTATCCTGACCGTGTCTCCGCTTAGTTCTGTCCTGACGCCTTCCCAGTATGTCAGGGCACTGTCCTCGTATTTAACATCCTCGAAATGCAAATATCCTTCGGCCTGCGTCTCCGTCTGAATGCCGGACGGGTGGAGATCGTAAACCATCCTTTCGGCGTTCTTCTCGTTGATCAGGCAGAATATCTTGTCCTTCTCGAGACCTTTCAGGATTTCCCTGTATTCGTTCTCCGATATTATGGATTTTTCCAGGGCATATTTCAGCAGCCCTGTTATAACGTCTTCCTCGTCGTCTTCGTCCAGCAATTGCCTGAGCAGCGCCATGAGCTCGTCTGTGTCGGAAATACCGGGCAGCTCCTTCTCCCCTAGCATCTTTTCCAGGAGTTCCATTGCTTCCTCAATGCCGGTTTTTTTTCCGGAATCTTCCTCGTCCAGTACCGGAAAGAGCATGTCAGTTTCGTCCCTGCACACCAAAACGCCGTCCATACCTTTAGAATATGAGGAATGTTTTATATTGGTTAGTCTTTACCGGTGTAAGGCACGAACTTGAAGCCGTAGAGGATGAGACCGGTGTTGTGCTCGCTCCGGATTTTCCGGAAACATGCCCTTACCTTCATCCCTATCCTGACCTCTTCGGGATCGCAGTCGATGATCTGGGAAAGGACCTTTGTCCCCTCCTCAAGCTCGACGATCACGATCGCGTACGGGACGTACAGCCTGAATCCCTCCGGGGGAACCCTTATGATGGTGTAGGAAAAGACCTTCCCCTTTCCCGAAAACGTTATGTCCTTTATATTTCCGTGCCTCCTGCACTTGGGGCACGTGTCCCTCTTCGGGTAAAAACATTCCCCGCAGTGCTTGCATCTGGATCCCTCGAGGCGGTATCTTTCCCCGAACCTTCTCCAATGGAACGGCACAGCGAATTCCTTGACCATGTCTTCACCTTTTGTTCGAAAGTATGTGGACCACCGCGGTGGCCCCCGAACCCCCCACGTTGTGGGCGAGGCCTATTTCGGCCCCGCTGACCTGCCTCTTTCCGGCCTCTCCCCTCAGCTGCCTCACAAGCTCGACTATCTGGGCAACCCCGGTCGCCCCGACGGGATGACCCTTTGATTTCAGGCCTCCCGACGTGTTCACCGGGATTTTCCCTCCCAGCCTGGTCTCCCCTTCCTCGATCATCTTCCCTCCCCTGCCCTTCTCCGTGAAGCCCAGGTCCTCGTAGGCGCATATCTCCGCTATGGAGAAGCAGTCGTGCACCTCCGCGAAATCTATCTTTCCGGGTTCGAGCTTTGCCATCTTGTAGGCCTCCCTTGCCGCGAATACTGTCGCGTCGAGGGTCGTGATGTCCCTCCTTCCGAACAGGCTCAGGGTGTCGGAGGCCTGGGACGAGGCCTTTATGTAAATGGGGGTGTCGGTGTATTTCCTGGCCATCTCGGCCGGCACTATTATGACGGCCGCCGCGCCGTCCGTGATCGGGGAGCAGTCCAGAAGCCGGAGGGGGTCCGCCACCATGGGCGACTTCAGGACGTCTTCCATGGTGATCTTTCTCCTGTACTGGGCATTGGGGTTGAGAAAACCGTTGTCATGGTTCTTGACCGAGACCATCGAAAGCTGGTCTCTCGTGGTCCCGAACTGGTGCATGTGCCTCTGGGCGATCAGGGCGTAAATTCCCGGGAAGGTGGCCCCGAAATAGGCCTCTGTCTCGTAATCCATGGCGCCGGCAAGGGCGGTGGTGGCCTGGGGTCCGTAAACGTCTGTCATCTTCTCCACGCCCCCGACGGCGACGTAATCATACATCCCGGAAGCGATGGCGAGGAAGCCGACCCTCAGGGCGAGGGCGCCCGAAGAGCATGCCGCCTCGGTCCTCACTGCCGGGACGGGATTGAGCCCGAGATAGTCGGCCATCAGGGCAGAGGAGTGCTCCTGTCCGGTGAACATCCCGCCGGACATGTTACCTCCGACTATCAGCTGGATGTCCTTTCCGTTGATTCCGGCTTCCTTCACGGCGTTCATCCCGGCCTCGACCGCAAGGTCCCTGAGGCTCTTTTCCCACTGCTCCCCGAAATCCGTTATCCCTATCCCTATGATCGCCACGTCCCTCTTCGGCTTTCCCAGGGGTATCATTCCTCCACCCCCTTCAGCTTTTTCCTGAACTTGGCGTATTCGGAATAGTTCAGGTATCTCTTCTTCCCGATCATGTCCCTGATTTTCAGGGGAATCCTTCTCTTCTCTATCTCTTCCCTGACGACGATGGAAAACGAATCGCTTCCGGCCCCGGAACCGAAAGACGTGACGAGGATTTTCTCCCCCGGCTTCGCCTCATCGAGAACTGCCGCGAGGCCCAGGAGGGATGCTCCGGAGTACGTGTTTCCGATCACGTGGACCAGGAGGCCCTTCTCCATCTTTTCTTTCGGTATTCCCAGCGTTTTGGCGACAGTCATGGGGAACTTGTAATTAGGCTGGTGGAAAACAAAATGATCGTAATCTTCGACCGTCCTTTTCATCCTTTCAAGCATGCCCTTCGTCGCAGAGATCACGTGCCTGAAATAACCCGGGGCTCCGGTGAACCTACCGCCGTGCCTGGGGAAGTCCTCCCCCTCCCTCCTCCAGAAGTCGGGCGTGTCCGTGGTGAAGGAGAACGTGTCCTCGATCTCAGCTATCACGTTCTTTGCCCCGATCAGGTAGGCTGCGCCGCCTGAGGCCGCGGTGTATTCGAGCTCGTCCCCGGGCCTTCCCTGGGCGGTGTCGGCGCCGATGGCAAGCCCGTATTCTATCTTCCCGGAGGCGGCGAGCCCCATCGCCATCTGGATACCGGCTGTTCCCGCCTTGCAGGCGAACTCCAGGTCGGCGGCCGTCATGAAGGGTGTGGCGCCGATGGCTTCAGCGACGATGGAGGATGTCGACTTTACAATGTAGGGATGGGATTCCGACCCTATGTAGACCGCGCCGATTTTACCGGGATCGATCCCCGACATCCTGAGAGCGTTCCTGGACGCCTCCACGGAAATGGTTGCCGTGTCCTCGTCCATCCCGGCGACCGCCTTTTCCCCCACGAGCTTCTTCACCCTTTCCTTGTCCGCCCCCCATACCGAGGCGATCTCGCTGGCCTTTATGCGCCAGATCGGGACGTGAAACCCGTAACCTACAATTCCTATCATCTGAAGATACCCCTCAATAGTTCCGATGTTAAATAAGGGTGGAGGAACGTTTTTAAATATGCCCGGCGATGTTCGGCAATCGTAGAAGTGGTGGTGGCGGATGACTGCCGGTTCATAATATTTAAATAATCAGCCGATTATAAGTCTTTATGAATCAGGAAGAATTTTTAACGATCCTGAAAAGGAATTACATCCCTATACTGCTGCTGATAATCTTTTTGCTTTCATTCCACGTGAGGGCCATACCGGGATACAAGCTGGAGTACCCGAGGCTTCAGGCAATCGATCCATATTTTTTCTTCAGGATGGGGGAATACCAAATAGAAAACGGGGAGGTTCCGTCACACGACACGTTCGCGCAGTGGGGAAGCGCCGAAGCGGACAGGAGGTTCGAATACGTGGTGGCCATATATTCATATCTTTCATTCTATTACGTCCTGAACCCGGTTTTCGGAGTGTCATGGTACTGGGTGGCCGTCTGGATACCGGCCTTCTTCGGGGCCCTTCAGGTGTTGTTCATATATCTCCTCGGGAAGGCGATGTTCAACAGGAAGGTCGGCCTTCTGGCCGCGGCTTTCCTGGCTTTCGCCCCGGGGATACTTTACAGGGTTTCCGCGGGCTTCATAGAGAAGGAGCCCGTGGCCGGCATGTTGATGGTTCTCGGCCTGCTCTTCTTCGTCAAGGCGTTCAAGGAGAAAGAAATCAGGAGGGAGTTCCCCCTGTGGAAGATCATCAGGCACCCCTCCTACATCTTCCACAGGACGGGCCTTGATGACCAGAGGATAACTGACATCAAGACCGTCATTTACGCTTTCCTTTCGGGGCTTTTCTTTTCCCTTATGGCAGGGGCGTCCGGCCTCGTCAACATACCGATGATCATAATAAGCGTTTTCGTCGTGGTCGTCCTCCTGCTCAACAGGTATTCCAGGACGTTTTTCATATCCTATGTCGTGATGTTCATCACCTTCCTCGTCATCACCAGGGTCCCCTACACGTTCTTTCCCCATCTTTCGATCGGCATGATCACGAGCTATGTCGCCCTCCTGCTGATCTTCATCCGGTTCGGGGCGGAGAGGTTCGGGCTGGTGAAAAAGGAGCAGATGATATTCCTGATGCCGGCGGTCATTGTAGTTCTCGGGGTGTGCTTCCTGATATCCTCGTACATTTTCGTCGACATCGGGATATGGCTTAACGGGGTGATAAGGGCCATATCGAACCCGATCTCGGCGGACGTGATAGGTTCCACGGTGGCGGAGTCGCAGACGACCGGGGGCTTCATAGAGAACACCCTCTCATCTTACGGGACGCGGACTGCGATAGGGACCTTCGGGCTGCCCGGGTTCTTCATCTACTTTTCCGCCATATACTTCTCCTTCATCTCAGTGATAGTGATGGTGTACGAGTTCTTCTTCAGGAAGATGAGACTGGAGTATCTCCTGGTCCTGTGCTTCTTCATACTGGGAATGCAGGCCGCCATCGGGGCCGTCAGGCTCATGTTCATATTCACTTTCCCGGTAGCAATCACGGCCGCCTATGCGCTGGTCAGGGGAGGCGAGTTCGTGGTGCACAGGAGCAAAAGGCTGAAGCAGGAGCACCACAACTACATCAAGATGTTCGTTACCGGGATTATCGCCCTCATAGTCTTCAGCAATTTCCTGTCGGGATGGGTCATGGCGAACGGGATTGGCACCTCGCTTGACGATGCGTGGTACGATTCCCTTGTCTGGCTGAGGGACAACACGCCCGGGAATGCCGTGGTTCTGGAATGGTGGGACTACGGATGGTGGTTCCATTACGTGGCAAAGAAGATCACACTCGTGGACGGGGGTTTCCACGCGGCCGTCCCGACAAGGGACATCGCAAAATTCTATACGGAACCCCTCTCCGACAGGTCGCTGAACTTCCTGAAGCATTACAACGTGACGTACGTGATGGTATCGCCGGATCTCATCCCCAAGTTCGGGGCCATGTCGAAGATAGCCAACTGGGGCAGGAAGGTGGACGTCCTCCCGATCTTCCAGCTGACCAACCAGTATCAGGAGGGGGGGAAGACCCTTCTGGAGTATTCGCTGGGAGGGGAGAAGATACTGGTCGGGTTCTCGACGATAGAGGAGGGTAACACCACGAAACTCGGGAACGTGACCGCCGTCATAAAGTCAGGGTCGGGCCAGGCGTACATCAGGGACATCGGGATGGGCAACCAGGTGATCAGGACCGAAAGGGAAAACACAATGCCCGGGATGGTCTATATGGCAGGGGATGCGGTCATATTCCTTCCGGAAGCCGTTCAGGACTGCATGTTCGTGAGGCTGTATCTTTTTGACGGGAATGGGTTGGAATCCCTCTTCGAGAAGGTCTATGACAACAAGGGGATGAAGATATACGAGGTCAGTTATGAAAACTTCCCCGAGAGCATAACCGGTGATTTCATCAACATCCACTATCTGGAAGAATCGCTGTGATTCAGGCGAACAAAAAGGCGATGAGGCATATCACTATTTCGAGAACGACAAGGACCGATGTTATGGTGCTTTCCTTCATCGGACGTATCTTCATCAGGACGTGTGTCAGGGAATATGTGCTCCTGTAAGGGGCCTTGAGGGTGCCGTCATTTCTGAGGTTCCCCA
>CAZEXF010000006.1:0-18782 GCA_964516855.1 uncultured archaeon
TTTTCATCAGCTAATGAACGAAGGATTTCATTATCATAATCATTCACTATCAGGGTTGTCATTTCTAATATCTTATCATATCCTTCGAATTGTCGGAATTTTTCAAAAAGCGTATCCAGACCCATCAAGAGATAATTATCACCATTGTCAGAATTGCATATGTTTATGATGCTCTTGCCTGTACTTTTTGTTATTTTCTCATCTTTGGATACCTCCACCGGAAAAGCCAATGGAACTTCCTCAAACCATGTTTTTATTATTTCCACCCTTCTTTCATAACTTGTTCGATTTTTCTTTCCGGGGTGTTCATAGGAAGGTATTATAATCCCTTTATTCATTTTATACTTGTTCCCGAAATACATTACTCCCATCATATGATGGATATGGAAAGGATCGAATGCTCCGGGATATATTAAAATTTTCTTAAAATTTCTCATCTAAGCACCATCAGCTATATTTCATCAGAAAGTAGTGATTCTTATCTTTTTATTCTTTTTTCAAGCTCGTCAATTTTTTTATTTACCGCTTCTTGAAGATCTATATCAAAATTCCTTGCGAGTTGGCACAGAAGTAAGCAAACATCTGCTATCTCTCCTGAAAGGTTTTCCTTATTAAGCTTGTCTCTTCCTGATTTTTCGTTGTACAGTTCCCTGGCGATCTCTCCTATCTCCTCGATCATGTGAGCAAAGATCGCTTCCGTGCGGTGGTCTCCGTTTTTCTTTTCATCTATTCTCCTGATCAGGTCAACTGACTTATTCTGCATCTGTTTTATGTCCATAATAAAATAATAAACATATGGAATAAAAATCTGTTTACCCGAACGTTACATTCAAAAACAGCTTACCTTGCCGTCCCTACCAGCGCTGCCTAATAGCTGACGTCGAAACGCTGCGCCACTCTCCGGTTGTAGAACGCCTGAGTGGCCGCGTCGACCAGGTCTTTCACTGGCTGATCTCCTTTCCCGTGGAAATGCTTCATGAACGTGGCGGCTATGCTCCCGCCCTTGGCAAGCAGCAGTTTTTCCGTCAGTTCCCTTCCCCCGCTGCCTATCACGAAATCGAATATCGCCTGAAAATTATTCGGATTCACCGGACTCTCCATTGTCATTACAATCCCTCCTCTCTTACATAATTATTGGCAAAGCAGAGTATTAAGCATCGATCAGCGAAAAAAACGGGTATTTTGAAGAAAAAGCAGGAATTAATTATAAGTTTTAAATAACAGCGAGCCCACAGGAGATTATGCTCTACACGAAAAAGACCTTCGAATACGATCACCCGGTGGAGGAGGCGGACGTCGTTCTCATCGGGATCCCCTGGGACTTCTCCCAGACCGGCTATCCGACGAGGTACGGGCCATTGTTCATAAGGGAAGCCATCAGGGGGGTGATCGGGTTCGACCCGGAAACCAAGGTCAGCGTTTTCGGGAAGTTCCGCTTTTGCGACCTCGGGGACGTCGACGTCGTCCCTGGGAACTGGAAGCTGACCGAAGAGAGGATAACAGATACTGTTAAATCAGTTTTTGAAAAAAACCCGAAAATATTCCCTGTTTTTCTCGGAGGTGATCATCTCATTACATTGGGAATACTGAATGCCATGAAAAACATATTGAGGGATAAAATTACGGTTGTCGATTTCGACGCGCACAGGGACCTGCTCCCGGATTTCCAGGGAGAGCGCTTCTCCCACGTGACGTGGGCCAACCATGTCATCAATGACAAGGGTTTCGATCTGGTGCAGATGGGGACCCGCTCATGGTCGGGGGAAGAGGACAGGTTCAAGGTCAGAAACAGCCTTGAAAAAACAGGCAATCCCGTTTATCTCACAATAGACATGGACGTTTTTGACCCCTCGATCGCACCCGAGGTCGGGACGCCGGAAACGAACGGCATGCTCCTGGACGAATTCCTCAGAAAACTGAAAGAAATCGCCTCCTCCGATGTGATTGGGATGGACATAGCGGAATGCGCCTCCAGAGAGGTGAACACCCGGACGGCAACACTTGCCGCGAACATCATAAAGAAATTCTTCTGTTACAGAAAGTGAGCCCGCCCCCGGACATGGTTTTAATCCGTGAAGCCAGTAGACATACGAAAGAAGGGATCAAGCTCCCTGGGCACTGCTTCGGAAAAACCTCCTGCCCGGGAAACGGGCAGACTTCAAGAACCCCGCCGAAAATCTTGGTCATCCGCGGTCAGAAACAGGTGAAAGGAATCATCCCAACATACCGGGCTTCATCCTGTATGTCGAGATAAAGTGGCAGCTGATGAGATCTGCAGAATTTCGCGCCCAAGCTTTCGAGTATCCCATGCTACCAATAGAATCTTTCTTCGGGAACAATATATTGGTGATCTACACAAAAATCCGGAGCGATTTTCCATTTTTAAACCTTTCTTACGAAATTTAAAGATGAGTAAGGACAAAAGATTGATACTCTGCCCGAACTGCGACGCCGAACTGAGGATTGAACTGGCCGAAGGTATGGCGGAGTGCGTAGAATGCGGAAAGAAATTCGAGGTGAAAAAGGAGAGTAAAAAACATCCTGAACACTTCTGGCAAAACCCAGACACTTCGGACCAGTTCTGAATTTTTTTCAGGAAAAAAAATTAACACTTTTATAGTAATTGCAATAAACTAATAATTGAATAAAAACTTTTTAACGCTGAGTTTTTCTAGATAGGAGGGTGTTGATCATGGCTGCAAAGAAGAAAAAGAAAGCAAAGGCGAAGACGAAGAGAAAGACAAAGTCCAAGGCTAAGAAAAAGAAAAAACGATGAGCCTTGAATCATTTTCTTTCGTATGCCTTCGGGGATGGAAGTTCCATTCCGTTGTTCCTGTTTATTGTTCTTTCTTTCTTATTTTCATCAGCTTGCTGACAGAATAACCTTCCTTGCGGGTTCTCAAACGGATGACCTCGCATCTCATCCCCATCTCCTTGCATTCCTCACTGATCTTCTTCTCGTCCATCTTCTGGTCATAACCGAGAACTATCACGTCAGGTCTTTCCTCCCCGATGACCTTGCAGAAATCGAGATCGTCCCCGACAACCACTTTGTCGATGATCTTTATTTTTTCCAGGTTCCTCTTCCTCTCCTCCGCGGGAAAAACCGGGTATTTCTTGCTGGCCTTTGCCGTCCTGTCGCTCGCCACGACAACGGTCAGATAATCCCCGTATTTCTTGCTTTCCCTGAAAAACCAGAGATGTCCTGCGTGAACGATGTTGAACACCCCTCCGACAAGGACCTTCTTCATAACAAGTGTTTGGGGAGAAGGAAATATATTTTTAAAGACAAATCTTCACAATTAAAAGAAAGGAAAGTGATCCCATGGAAAACGTCGGTTATGGTAAAACCATCCTCTTCGGCGAGCATTTCGTGGTTTACGGGCTGCCCGGGATAGCGGCCGCTCTGGAAGACTACAACTCCGCGAAAATCGAGAAAGGGGAGGGAAGCGGTTTCGTCCTGATCGACAACAGGAAAGAAACCCCCGGCTACAAGGAAAAGAAAAAAGACGAAATCTATAAAGCAATTGATCTAATGATAAAATTTTTAAAAATCGACATTGAAAAAAATCCGATAAAGATCACCCTCGGCGGGACGCTCGTGTGCACGAGCGGGAACGGCTCCTCCTCTGCGATGTCGACGGCCATCGCCAGAGCCCTTTCCGAATATTTCGACCTCGGCCTGAACGACGACCGGATCAACGAGGTTTCTTATGAAGGGGAGAAGGCATCCATAGGGACCCCTTCGGGGATCGACAACTCCTGCGCCACTTACGGGGGGATGATCATCTTCAGGAAGAACCTACAGGGCGGACCGAACTTCATCGACCAGCTCAGGATAAGGGAGCCGTTAAGGATCGTGCTCGCTAACACCGGGATCACCCAGAGCACCGTGGAGGTCGTTGGAGACGTGAGAAGACAAAAGGAAGCGAACCCGGAGAAATACGAGAGGATTTTCAGGGAATACAATGAGATGTTCGAGAAGGGGAAGAAGGCCCTTGATGGATACAATCTGGAAGAATTGGGAAAACTGATGGGTAAAAATCAAGAACTTTTACGGGAAATTACGGTGTCCTGCCCGGAGATCGAGAGAGTGATCAAAATAGCGAAGACCAGCGGAGCCCTGGGGGCGAAGCTCACCGGGACCGGGAGGGGCGGGAACGTGGTGATCCTCGCCAAGGACGAAGAGACGCAGAACAAGGTCGCGGAAGCGATCGAAAAGGGAGGGTTCGAAACAACAAAAACGAGGGTGGGGGTGTAAACAATTTGAAGGTTAGTTTTTTATCCCTTCCTTATCGTATATCTGCCCCAATATGATCATGTTCAGGTTGTGGTCCGGATTTACCTGATCAGGATTGTCGTCCATGAGGCCGTCCTCAATGATCCTGCCGATCAGGGGGGTATCGAGCAGGAAGCCCGCGCCAAGCATTTCCTCACCGTATATCCACTCTGGGCAGTGGCCTTCCATGCCGTAGAAATCGTTTTCAGGCCTGAGATTGCCTTCTCTGATCAGTTTCTGCCTGTCATTGCTCCATGTCTCCCAGTATCTGGTAAACACCTCCATATTCCTCAGATCGAAACATCCCATTCCCGGAAGTGGATCGGAAGCGTTCGGAAACTGCTCAAGGAACGATTTTATACCTTTCTCTTTTTCAGGCCAGTCCATTTTTTCAAGAAGCATCCTGTACATGATTGCGGGGCTTTCCCATATCCTGGAATGCCAGTCGCCAGAATTGAAAACACCTCCGTATTTCTCGCTGCCTTTGAGCCCGCTAATCTTTAGCCCGCTTTTCTTCAGGGCATGTGCAACGCATTCAAACGGCTTTGAAAGATATGCGTGATGATGTATGGCCGCGACCTGACTCGCCACGTCGAAAGACCCTCCATCCACTTTTTCCGGAATCTCGGTGTCCTTTCCCCGCACGACGTCGAAGTGTTTTCCTTCTTTCAGCCCGAGGGTTTTCGAAAGGTATTCTTTAGCCGCCCTGACGTTTTTGCCGGAAGGGTCAATAAGCATGAAGTAAACCTTGTCCCATTCACTCTCCGGCAGGCAAGAATATACCGGTTTTGCTGACCTTCCGCCGCCGGCTCCCACGTCAAGTATCCTTACGTTGCCTTCGGCGTTATGGGCGATGTAGGCGGCATTCCTGGCGACCCTGTTCCTGAGGCTGACAGAGAAGCTTCCCACCCCGGAATTTATTGCGGCGTTGGCCACGTTCTTCATCTGCTCAGGCCCGCCTTTCCATTCCTTCGTATACCTGTCGTCACTCTCACTCCTGTACCTTCCTCTTTCCATGCCCCAGTTCCCGTAATAACGCTCGTTCACCCTTTTCGCCGATTCGAACAATATGGGCATCTTCCCATTATCCGGCATGTACCTGTCTCTTTTCATTGAATCACGCATCAAACATTAACGCAATACCTTTCGATCTTTCCGGGATCCATGGCTATTTCGAAAATGATTCCAGCATCCCTTTTCCCAACATTGTCTATCATCGGAACACCGTGCTTTTCGTAAATGGTTTTCAGGGGCCTTCCGTAACCTACAGGATGGAAAGCTATCACGTGGCTTCCTTCCTCCCTTACCCTGTCAATCATTCCAAAATCCGGAAAGGACGACTCCACGTACAGTATTTCCGATGGCTTTAAACCGAGCTGTCCCGTTTCCTTAATGGAATTTTCGAACCTGTCATGGTATCCCCTGAAGTCAGCCTGTAAACTGATGTAGTTGGAATATATCATATTCGGATCGAATTTCATCCCCTTTCCGTTCATTTTGACAATGGTTTCTGGCACCTCAATGTGGTCGACTCCGCCTAATCTTTCGGCAACGACGTAGACAAAGGGGACCACGCCGTCAGAGGAAGCGATCTGATAGACCTCCTTCTCTCTCAGTCCGTTGACCGCATCCTGGATGCCATCGGTCAGCCGGACGTTCTCTGCAATTTTTCTGATTGTCTTCATGTCCATTTCGTGGATGAACGACTGGCTGATTCCGGCCAGTCTTGATTGAACCTTTCGCTGATGCTTCTCGTGGTCTTCCAGACTGTAAGCTGAACCCAAAGCGGGTGTTCCAAGCAGCTCCCTCAAAAATCCCAGTGCCCTGACCGTCTTTAAGCCATAACTGGCCATCCTGTCCCTAAAATTCCTTTCGTCAGTGGAGGTCATGTACTGGTTTCTTTTCAGCCCGTCAATTACCGGATTGACGCTCTTTTTCCTGTCAAGACATAGCTCTGTCGAAAATCCGTCCCACCAGACGTTCTCTGTATCGTAAACTACAGCTTTTATCGGCATTGGATTCAACATCCAATTATATCATAATTTTACTACTTATAAGTGCTTAATATATGGATTAAGGGTATTTAAATGTTTTTCTTGGCGTTTTTTCGACCATCCGCGAACAAACAGAGTTACTTTTAAAAGCCGCGAAATCCTGAATTAATTAATATTAAAGAGCGTTGAGGTGATTTTCATGAATCTCAGGGAGTTCGTGGACCTGCTTGATCAGAAGGGACTTCTGGTCAGGATAAAGAAGCCCGTTGACGTAAGGTATGAGATAGCGACTGTCATGAAGAAGCTGGATGGGAAGCCGCTGCTTTTCGATAACGTGAAGGGTTTCGAAATGCCCGTAGTTGCGAACGTGTGCTCGACTAAGGAACTCGTGGCGCTCGGGCTTGAAACGACAAAGGAGAATCTTCTGAAGAAATTTATCGAGGGCATTGAAAACCCGAAGGCCCCTGAGATGATGAATCCAGAAGGATACGAAGAGATGGAGGCTGACCTATCGAAGCTTCCGATACTTACGTATTATCCCTTTGACGGTGGTCCATATATAGCGTCTTCAATAATCATCGCAAACGACAAGGAATATGGTATCAACGCCTCCTATCAGAGGACAATGATACTGGGGAAGGATGAGGTTGTAATGAGGATACTCCCGAGGGACTTCAATTCTTACCTTGAGAGGGGACTCAAGGAATTCGCTATCTGTATCGGGAACACGATACCGGTGATGTTGGCATCATCCATATCAACGAACATAGAGAATAACGAACTGGAGATTGCGAATGCCCTTGGAGAGACGAAACTGATGGAACTGGGAGGGCACAAAGTTCCCGAAACGGAGATCGTTCTAATCGCAGAAGTGACCGGGAAGAAAGCGAAGGAGGGGCCGTTCCTTGACCTTACGGAGACGCCTGACATAGTCAGGGAGGAAAGGGTGTTCAGAATCAAGAAGATTTTCGTCCGGAAGGATTCCATGTTCCACGCCCTGCTTCCCGGAGGCCTTGAGCACAAGGTGCTTATGGGGATGCCGAGGGAGCCGACAATATATCAGGAGGTCTCCAGGGTATGCGACTGCAGGGATGTTTTGGTAACACCCGGGGGATGCTCGTGGTTGCACGGAGCGATCAGAATCAGGAAAAAGGACGCAGATGACCCCAAGAAGGCGATCGAGGCCGCCTTCAAGGGTCACAAGTCAATGAAGCATGTCTTTGTCGTGGATGAAGACATCGATATCAGTGATCCGAACGAGATCGAATGGGCGATGGCGACAAGATTCCAGGGAGACAAGGACATAGTAATGAAACCTGGTGAAAAGGGTTCTTCGCTTGACCCGAGTTCGAATCTCGAAACCCGTGAGACATGCAAGATGGGTTTCGATCTGACTATACCTGAAGGCAAGGATCCGGAGGGTTTCAAGAAGCCGGGCCTGCCGATGGAAATAGATGTCGAGGAGTATTTGGGGGGATGACTTTGGCATGGGAAAAATGGTACCCGATACTGCTGAAGGAGTGGAAGTCCTTTCTGGATAAGGCGCCCGACGTTTCCCCTATACACAGGACTGATCATGTGCTCAGGGTATGGAAGCGCTCGAAGATTCTTTGCGAAAAAATGGGAGGGGATCTCGAGGTGATGGTGGCCGTGGTCATGCTGCATGATCTTGCCAGGCACCATGGGCTGGAGATACACGGGAAGGAGAGTGCGGAGATGGCGAAACCGGTTCTCGAAAGGATTGGATTTCCTAATGAGAAGATAGGATCCGTTCTGGATGCGATAGCGGCGCACGACTACACGACCCCGGGAAGCGAGAGGAAATCGCTGGAGAGCAGGATACTGTATGACATAGACAAGATAGACGCGTTCGGGGCGGTAGGGATATTGCGGCACATAATCTATTATTACGAGAAGAAGGGGCTTTCCATCGATGAGATATTAAAGATGCTGGAAAAGAGGTGGAACGGTATAGTGCTCGGGGAGAGCAGGGAACTTGCAAAAAGGGATTACGATTATATTTATGACTTCTTTGTAAGATTAAAAGAAGAGGTCGAAGTGGAGGGATGATTATGGAACTCACCAAAGAGGAAGAGGCCGTCCTGAACGGCGATCAGGGAGAGGTTTTACAGAGGCAGATGAGGCTTCTCGTTCGTCTGGGAGAGATTTATAATGCGGACAGGATGATCCCTGTGGGGAGTGTCCAGGTGGCCGGAGTTTCCTACAAGTCTATAGGTGATCCGGGGCTGGAATTCCTGGAGGACATCGCTTCAAAAGGAGGGAAGGTGAAGGTTCTCACATACCTTAATCCCGCGGGAATGGACATGAAGGACTGGAAGGAGATAGGCTTCCCGAAGGATTTCGCCGAAAAACAGATCAGGATCATGAAAGCCTTCGGGGCGATGGGGATAAACACCACGGCGACCTGCACGCCCTATCTGGCCGGTAATCTGCCGAGGTTCAGGGAGCATATCGCATGGGCCGAATCTTCCGCAGTCTCCTTTGCCAATTCGGTTATAGGGGCAAGGACCAACAGGGAAGGAGGACCTTCCGCCCTGGCCGCGGCCCTGCTCGGGGTAACACCTAACTACGGGCTCCATCTCGATGAAAACAGGAAGTCAACACTTATGATAGACGTTAAAACTGAACTGAACACCAGCTCTGATTTCGGTGCGCTGGGTTACTGGGCAGGAAAGCGGGCGAAGGACGGAATCCCGTTCTTCAGGGGAATCAAAAATGCGAATACAGACGAACTCAAGTTTCTGGGAGCTGCAATGGCCGCTTCAGGTGCCGTGGCTCTTTATCACGTGGACGGGCTCACTCCCGAAGCTGACGACCAAGAGGTAGGAAGGCTTGAGGCCCTTGAATTCGGGGATAAGGAAAAGAAGGAGACCTACGATACATTGAATACCGGAAAGAAGCCGGATATCGCCATACTCGGATGCCCTCATGCATCTATCCGGGAGATAGCCTATGTAACTGGACTTCTTGAGGGTAAAAAGCTCGGAAAACCGTTATGGATATGCACATCCAGAGCCATGAAGCAGCTTGCTGACAACCTGGGTTACACTGAAAAGATCGAGGAGGCAGGCGGAAAGATCGTCGCCGACACCTGCATGGTCGTTTCCCCTATCGAGAGTATGGGATACAAGAAGACCGGGGTCAATTCGGGAAAGGCCGCCAACTACCTTCCCGGATTCTGCAAGCAGGAAGTCATCTTCAGGGACGTCAAAAAACTTGTTGAGGAGTGTTTGGCATGAAAGGAAGGGTAATATCACCCGGTAAGGCCGAAGGCGAGGCGATCGTTTCCCCCGAACCAATTGGCTTCTACGGAGGCATAGACGCGAAAACGGGAATTGTAATCGAAAAGGGGCATCCTCTTGAAGGAAAGAATGTAAAGGGTAAGATACTTGTTTTCCCGAATGGGAAGGGGTCTACAGTGGGATCCTACGTTATCTATGGGCTGAAAAAGAACGGGGTCGCACCCAAGGCGATAATCAACAAGGAAACCGAAACCATAGTAGCCACTGGAGTGATACTTGCGGGGATACCATGTGTTGATCACATAGATATCGATCAGATCAAGACCGGAGACAGGCTCATTGTGGACGCGGACAGCGGGGAAGTGAAACATGCCTAGGATCGTTGTCGGTATATCCGGGTCTTCCGGGGCCGTCCTTGGGATCAGGCTGCTGGAATTCCTGAAGGGAGCGGGATGGGAGACCCACCTGATCGTAACGGACATTGCGAAGAAGATAATCGAACACGAGACCTCGTACAAGGCGGGGGACGTGGAGAAGATGGCTTCGAAGGTCTATAATAATGACGACCTTTTCTCCCCGGTCGCTTCCGGCTCTTTCAGGACAGAGGGGATGATCATAGCGCCGTGCTCCATGAAGACTCTCGCGGGGATAGCGAACGGCTATGCGGACAATCTCCTGCTGAGGACCGCGGACGTCATGCTGAAGGAGAGGAGAAAGCTCGTTCTTCTGACAAGGGAGACGCCGCTGAGCTATGTACATATCAGGAACATGGAGAAGGTCACGCTTGCCGGGGGGATAATCCTTCCCCCTGTACTGACGATGTATTCAAAACCGGAAACGATCGACCAGATGGTCGATCACATCGCGGGGAAGGCGCTGGATTTATTTGGGATCGAGAACAATATTTACAAGAGGTGGGGAAAGTGAAGAATTTCATTCTGCTCAAGATTGGCGGGTCGGTCCTTACAGACAGGAAAAGAGCGTTTACGGAGAACGGGGATGCCATAAAAAGAATATCGAAGGAAATTTCGAAAGCGTATGATCCGAAAAAAATGAAACTCGTTCTTGTTCACGGGGCAGGGTCTTTTGGTCACCATATTGTAAATAAGAACCCGGAAACAGCTTGTCGATTTCGCGGAGACCCAGACATGGCAGAACAGGTTCGACGCGATGATTACCGAGAAACTTCAGAAGGAGGGAGTTCCTGCAATACCTGTGCAGGCTTCCGCCATGACATTAATGAGTAAAATCAAGGTAAAATACATGTACACGGAAGTGATCCGGGAGCTCCTGAAAATCGGGATGGTTCCGGTCCTATATGGAGTACCTGCTATTGATATTCGGATGAAGTGTTCCATTCTTTCCGGTGACCAGATAATATCATGGTTGGGAAAGGATCTAAAGCCTGACATGATCATACACGGGACTGACGTTGACGGGATTTTTAGCGGTGATCCGAAGAACAATAAAAAGGCAAGAGTGATCAGGGAAATCCGGTCCAGGGACTGGCCCAGGATTAAAAAAATGATTTCAGGCTCATCCTCTGTTGATGTCACCGGGGGGATGCTACTGAAGGTGAGCGAGATGATCGCACTTGCTGAAATGGATATTCCTTCCTTTTTCATAAATGCGAAAAAACCGGGGAACGTGGAGAAGGCGTTAAGGGGGAAGGAAGTCCGGGGAACGGTTATCAAAAATTAATATTATGCTTCTGGAGAACCCTCGTAAACCATCATTTTTATATACCCCCTTCCAACAATAAACATGCCTTTCAGAAAGCCCCGCGGGGTCACGAGGAACAGGAAGTACGACCACATAAGGATATGCCTGGAGAAGGACGTGAACTACAGGAAGGGGACAGGCTTCGGGAATCTAGAGTTCAGGCACAACGCCCTTCCGGAGATGGATTTCGGCGATATCGACTGCTCATGCGATTTCCTGGGGAAGAAGATGGACTTCCCGCTGATGGTTACCGCCATAACCGGGGGGACGGAAAAGTCGTTCAGGATCAACAAGAACATAGCGATGGCCTGCGAATCCCTTGGCCTGGGGATGGGCCTGGGGTCGCAGAGGGCGATGATCGAGGATCCCGGCACCTCTTATTCTTACCAGATACGCCACCTCGCCCCGAACATCCTCCTCCTGGGCAACATCGGGGCCGTGCAGCTGAAGGAATACGACGTCGACGTGGTAATCGATGCGGCCAAACAGGCCGGGGCGAACGGCATTGCAGTCCATCTGAATTCCGCCCAGGAGATCGCGCAGGACGAGGGATCATACAACTGGTCCGGGGTCCTGGACGAGATCAGGAAACTAGCGAAGAAGTCGAAATTACCCTTGGTCGCGAAGGAGGTGGGGTGCGGCATATCAGGTGAGGTGGCGAGGCAGCTGGTTTCCGCCGGCGTGAAGGCGATAGACGTATCAGGCGCTGGAGGCACATCCTGGATCAGGGTCGACTCCCACAGGAGCAGGAGATACGTAAATAACTTCAGGGAATGGGGAATCCCGACCGCCGTGGCTCTCCGGGACGTCTTGAGCAGGGTAAGGGTCCCGGTAATAGCCAGCGGAGGGATCAGGAGCGGGCTGGACGCCGCGAAGGCAATCGCGATGGGGGCCTCGGTTGCCGGATTGGCGCTTCCGGTTCTAAAGCCGGCTGTCAAGGGGTGGAAAGAGGTCGAGAAATACCTCGAAAGGATCATCTTCGAGCTGAAGGTGACGATGTTCCTCATGGGGGCTGAAAACCTGAAGGAACTCGGGAAGAGAGAGCTTTTTGAAGAAAATATTTAAGCAATCCCCCGAATTATCAATATATGGTCAGCAAAGAGCTTCTGGATTACGTCAGAAGCCAGCTGGGGGCAGGTGTCGGCGAGGCGGATCTCAAAGCCACGCTTGCAGATGCCGGATGGCTTGACATCGAGATAAGGGAGGCGATGGAGTCCGCCAGAGGGGGAGCGGAACCGCCTGAAGCGGAGCGGATGCCCGCGCAGGAAGTCCCGGCAGAGAGGACGGTAGAGGAAAGGGGAAGGATACAGGATCAGATCGGCAGGCTGGACCAGAAGGAAGTGATGGATGAGCCCTCCCCGTACACGTACGGAGTTCTCCTTTCCGTCATCGGGGGAGTCCTGATCCTCATCGACGGCATATACACCGTCGCCCTCAGGGAGATGACTTCCGACCTCCTTTCCCGGTTCGGCCTCGCCTTCTACCTTTTCTCCAATGAACTCATGTCAAACATCCTGTTCGGGGTCATAGTGGTCGTGACAGGAATACTCATACTGGTCCTGAACACGGCACTTAAAAGGCGGTCCGGGGAAAGGGTCCGCGGAGTGATAACGCTTATCGCCTCGGTCGCGGCCATATTCTTCGGAGGGCTTCTGATCGGCCCGATAATAGGCATAGCGGGCGGCATACTGCTCATTCTTCAGAAATGATCATCCCGAACGGAACTCGTATTTCCTGGGTATCCATCTCCCGTTCGTCCCCACGTACCCGCACCTCGGGCAGCTCAGCCTCACAGGGAGCTTCCTTCCGGAAAGGTTCCTGGTGAACGATTTCCTGAGGGAATGGTCGCATGAGGGGCATTTTTTGACGATCTTCCCCTTCTTCGTGTGGATTTTCAGGGTAATGCCCCTGACCTTTATCGTCAGCTTTCTTACCCTTTTCTGGGAGATGGAATATCCCGGCTCGACCTTCTTCAGTTCCTTCTGGACGAGATCGGTGAGTTTTGCCAGGGAATTGACCGCCTTCCGGCCTTTGAATATCTTTTTTATCACAAAAACGACAACGTCTTCACCCGGACGCCTGGAGCCTTTGGCCGGTTTCTTAGTGCCCTTCATGATAAAAAGATGTATCAGGGCTTAAAATGCTTTTAATTCCCCGAATTTTACAGGAATTATGAAGGATTTCGACCGGAAAATCCTTTCCCTGGCGAAAAAGGTCCCTAAGGGAAGGGTGACAACGTACGGGGAGATCGGCCGCGCACTCGGGATAAGGGGCTTCCGGGCGATAGGACAGGCCCTGAAACGGAACAGTAAGCCTGTCATCATACCCTGCCACAGGGTCGTCAGGAGCGACGGCGGGGTGGGAGGATACCTGGGAAAAAGGAAGGTGAACGAGAAAATAAGGCTCCTGAGGAAAGAAGGGATCGAAGTTACTAAAGAAGGCATCGACCTGAAAAGATATTTCTTCAGATTATGTCCATAAATCGACCGGCTCTGTCTCCGCCTCAAGGATCAGGCCGTAATTGCTGAAGAAGGTATAGCACTTCGGGCACATGAATGCCTTGGGTTTCCTGTTCCATACCTTCCCTTTCGTACCGCAAACCGGACACTTGTTCGAGATCAGCTAAAACACCCTAATTGTTCTTTATCCTTATATCCATCTTTTCAGCTTTTTCAAGCATTTCCAGCCGCTTTTTCTTACCCACCGAACGGGAGATCACGGCTATCTCCTTTGAGCCGTCCACGGATTTCAGGTCTTCCGGATTCCTCACGAGTATTTCCCTGAATCCGGAACGGTCGAGACCTTTGACGTCATTCGGGCTCCCGTAACCGGGGCTGGGCATCCTTCCCTTTCCCTTTTCCCTTCTCTTCATCTTGGAATGGATCCCTCTCGGCTTTCTCCAGGTATCCTTCAGGTTCTTCCTCTTGAACTCCTGTCTCCTGAATTTCGGCCTCTTTTTCTTCATCTTCGCCTTCAGTTCAAGCCTTTTCTCCGTCATTCTCTCCCTCTTCAGGTATATGCGGTTTCTTGGTTATGTAACAGCCGTCCTGAAAGACCCTCCTGTCAAAGCCTTTCGTCCTGACCTTCTGCTCGATCATCGCGAGCATCTGGCCGACCCTTTCCTTGTCGGTCCCGCTGACGACAATGGTGTTCTGTTTTATTTCCAGATCGAGATCATCAGGCACGGGTATCCTTCTGGAGCTCCTTTCCCCCAGGAAGTTCTCGATCACGAGGTATTTGTCTTCCTTCTTGATCTTGACGGGGAAATGCGAATAGACGAGCTTGACCTCTCCCGTCCATCCCTTACTGACACCGTCGATCATGTTCCTGAGGTTTGCCGCCCAGGTCCCCATTACCGCCTTTATCTTCTTCCTTTCCGTGTCAGAGGTGAAGGAAATAGTGTTTCCCTTTATCTCCACTTTGATGTGGGGAGCCTTCAAAAAACGCCTGTTTTCCCCCCTCGTTCCTTTGACTGATATCTCACCGTTCTCCTTCCTTATCTCGACCCCGTCGGGGATCGCGACCTCGTTCTTCAGCATAGCATCCCTTTTGTTAATCAAATATATAAATATTAATTAATTACTGAGTCGTATTGTATTTAAATATGTTAAACGTAAAAAAACTATTTCTTTGACTTCTTCCCGGGGGCCTTCCCTGACGGCTTTTTCGGGGTCTTCTTTGTTTTCTTTCCCGCAGGCTTCCTCTCGACGGTCTTTTTTGTTTGCTTTTTCGGAGCCTTCTTTCCGGGCTTCCTGGCGGCCTTCACTGTCTTCCGGTCCCCGGCCTGCTCCGCATAGGCCCTGGGAATCTTTCCGAGAAGCTTGAATGCTCCCGTTCCCATCGGAATGACCTGGTTCATGATTATGTTCTCGACGTGCCCCCTCAGGGGGTCCCTCATCCCCTCGATGGAGGCTGCTATTATGTGCTTCTTGGTCTCCTCGAAGGCCATTCTCGCTATCACTGATTCCTTGTTCCCTGCCACTCCGTACCTTCCTATCCCCATCACGGTGCCCTCTGAGGTCATCAGGTCCGCCAGCAGGGTCACGTACCGGATGTCCACGCCCAAGCCCTGCTCCTCCACCGTGTTGACGGCCTCCCTGATTATCGCGTTTCTGGCAGCCTCCACCCCCAGAAGGTCGTATATCTCGAAGATGTTGTTGGAAATCGTCCTGCTCGGATCGACCCCCTCTATCTCGAATATCTTCTTGAGGTTAGATCCCAGGGTCGATATGTTCCACTCTCCCTTCTCGTCCCTGCTCACGATGACATGGGATATTCCCTTGACCCCCTTTATGTGGGATTCGAGGACCTTGTACTTGAGCTTGTGTATGTTGACGTTCTCGGTCTTTTTCGAGGTCACTATCACGTTCGATCCCTCGGTCTCGACGTCTATGTTCTTGATCTTGATGTGCCTGAATATGTCCTTCATCTCAAGGCCGAACTTCTTCAACTTTTTCGTGTTTATGCCGGCCTTTATGGTGAGGTTGATCAGGTCGATGACGTCGTTCACGACGAAGTCCTTCAGCTTGACCTCCTTTATCCTCTTGGCAACCTCCACGGTCTTTTCCTGGCTGTTGAACTCCGGCTGAAGATAGATCGTCATGCTCGGGGTTTCGGGGGACTTCTTCGCGTCGTATATCTCTATCAGCCTGGGGAGGCCCAGGGTCACCTGGATTCCCGCCGTCCCGGCGAAATGGTACGTACGCATCGTGTTATGGGTCACTATCCCGTCGAACGTGGTGAACGTTTCCGTCCCCTCGACGGTAAAGTCGTAAACATAATCACCTGAGGGTCTGACATGGGAAATCTCAACGATTTCGTCCCAGACCACGTCCGAATTGAACATCCTTTTCATCACCTTCAGTTCCTTTTCTATGTCGATCCCGCTCTTCTTCGCTGAATTTTCGAATATTGATATGTATTTTCCGAGAGTCGATCTTCCTATCCTCTGCCTCGCGGTGAAGCTATTGATGAAGCGGGTCGGATAGCGGAGCTTCCTCGCTGCCCTCATCAGGAGATCGTCAAAGCCCCCGATCATGTCCGTGAAATCCTGGAATTTCTCTTTCCTTCCCCGGATCTCGCAAAGCCTGTCCAGTCTCTCCTTCTTGTCTCCAATGAGGAAACCTATTTTCTTCCTGAACAGTCCCGCATATTTGGCGGGAATGATCAAGCAAAACTGCCTGCCTTTTTGCTTGTTTGAGAATATCCCGAACCTCGTGAGCAAGAGCTTGATTCCGTCGATCAGTTCCTCGGAATTGGAGGATGTCCTCACCACGCCCCTGTCCACAGAAACGTTCCCGTCGCCGTCAAAATACCCTCTCAGCAAGCCGGACACGAATTCCTCCCTGGCGCTGTATGCGAAATACGGGACCCTTTTCATACTCGAACCCGTTCCGCATGCGGCTTTCATGAGACTGCTGAGCAGGATTGAATTGATTCTGATGTCATGCCCCCTTGAGAAACCGCGGAGGTTGTCATATTCGTTGAATGAGAACCCGTTCGATCCGGCGAATTCTCTGACTTTTGAAAGGAATTTCCCGTTCACGTTGGAAAAGGACGTGTAATATCTGGTTGCGTTTCCCTCGGAAAGGTACGCACCGAATATCCATCCGAGCAGGCCGTCAAGCTCCATTTTTTCCGGGAGGGGTTTTTTCACGAAACTCCTTTCCTTCCCTATCACTTCCTCAAGCTTCAGGGACTGGACGCAGTTTTCCGGGAGGAACTTAATCGAGGGGATCCTGTCCCCGGTTTTAAGCTCCTTTCCTGAAACGGGCACTACAGAATTTCCCTTTCTTACAACAAAGGAGTGCGAGTCGGTCGCTGTTATCTCCCTTCCCGAAAACGTCCGTATTTTTACGAGCTTTTCGGGAGATATGTGCCTGCTTATGGCAGAGATCTTTCTCCATTCCATCTTTTCGTTCCTGGTGATGCTTGGCACGAAAACTTCATCCTCGGTGAAATCATGTATATCCCAGCCGTTCTCCTCCTTTTTACCGAATGCCTCCATCACGCTGTCCACGAATTCCCCTATCTTTGCTATCCTTATCGAACCGTCATTCTTAAGTATGACCCTCTCCCCGTGATCGAGGGACATCTGGGTGGCGGGCTCGGAAAGGGACTGGGCGGTCACCACGCCGACGGCTTCCTCCGGCTCATAGAACATCCTGTTGTAAAGCCTTGTCACCTCTTCCATGACCCTTGAGGTCTCCAGTCCCTGCTCCCTGGAATATTCCTCCACCTCTTCCCTGATCCTGACGGGCAATTCTCGCCTCATTGCCATTCCTCCGTCTCTATGTGATCCTTCCAGTTGATCCTTCCCCAGTCCGACTTGGAGGGATCCACCCCGTCCTCGCCGGCAAGGAACTGTATGATGTTCCCGTTCGAATCCCTTATGGTTATGTCCTCGCACACACGGAGGTCCTGCAGGGAGTTCATAAGCCTTCTCTGCATGTAGCCCGACTTCCTTGTCCTCAGTGACTTGTCCATAAGGCCCTCCCTTCCGTTCATGACGTTCCAGAAGAACTCGTGAGGGGTCAGGCCCTCCTTGAATCCCCTGGCGACGAATCCGTGCGCCCCGGGGGACAGGTCACCCTTCTTGAAATGCGGGGTCACCCTTCCGAGATACCCCCTCTGGATCCTCTGCCCGAGTATGGTTTCCGAACCAACGCATGCCGACATCTGCGTTGTGTTGATGTTCGAACCCTTCGCCCCGGAGGAGGACATTACTATTATGTCGCTCGGCCTGATGTTTGAGACCATGAGTTCGCTGACCCTGTTCAGGCCCTCTGCCAGGGTCGAAAGGATCTGTGTCTCGAGGGAGTCTTCCCTGGTCATTCCGGGCAGTACCTTGAGATCTCCCTTGTTGAAATCCTTGACAAGGCTGTCCGCGTCATTCATTGCCTTGCTTATTTCCCTTCTTATGTCCCTGTGGGTCTTTTCGGGAAGGTCTAGGTCGGCAATTCCGATGGAGAAGCCCCTCATCATCAGGTAGGAGACCCCGAGCCTCCCGGTCCTGTCAATGAAATCCTTCAGGCTGTCCTCGTCCACTACCTTCCTTATCTTGTTGAGCACCTTTCCCCTGAAGGCCCCCACGGCACCTGAATTGAAATATCCCGACTTAAGGACGCCCTTCTGGATCGACACGTAGGCGTCATAGGGGCATTTCTCCTTCAGGCACTTTTCGCACTCCAGACAGTCCTTCGTCTTGTATCTTATGTTGAGGGTTCCCGGAAGAAGCAGGCTCACGACCTCCTTTCCCGTGAAGCTCTCCTTGTCGGGAAGTTCCATCTCGATCCCGGCCCTGTCGAACAGCTGACCGGCCTCTTTCCTGCTGAGAATCGTCCCTTTCTGCATCAGGAGATAGATTCCCGATATCTGGTCCAGGTCCAGGCCTACTAGAGGCCCTCCGAACCTGGGTGAAATTATGTTGCTCTTGACCTCCATAAGCATCGAGGCCTCCACCCTTGCCTCCTCCGACTGTATGGCATGCACGTTCATCTCGTCCCCGTCAAAATCCGCGTTGTA
>CAZEXF010000007.1:0-1429 GCA_964516855.1 uncultured archaeon
ATATAAATCGGGATCCCTTGGCCGACGCAGGAGATGTCCTCTATGTCATGCACCTTCATCAGGGGCTCGATGACGCTCAGGCCTAAGATATCCCTCTGGATGTAATACTGGATGACCTCCATCTTCTTCCTTTCGATTCTCTTGTCCGCCAGCAGGTTTCCGATCTCCTCGACCACCATCTCCTTTGCCCGGACCTCTCCCAGCTTCATGAAATCCACGTCAAGCTTCTCTTCCATCTCCTTTTTTAGCTCTTCGATGATCTTGATGTCCTGGGGGGTGATATAGGGCTCGATGACCGAATAGATGATGTTGTTCCTCTTCTCGTCCCAGAATATCCTGGCATAGGCGAAAACCCTTTCCCTGGGCTTCGGGTGCGACGGTATGAGGGGATAGACCAGCTTGATGTTCCTCAGCATCTCCCTTTCCTCTGAGCTGACCATCCCTTCCAGGGGGGAGCCGGCCTTGGGTAATTCTATCTTTATCCCTCCCTCTTTCTTCTCCTCTTCCTTCTTCTCTTCCTCCTTCGGAGGGCCCGGGGGGTAAGGGAAATTATAGTTCTTGGCCCCCCCGTAGAAATATACGTTGCCCGGCCGGAAGGACATGTCCTTTCCGGCCTCCTTCTTTGAGATCATCGCCCTGTACTTCGACTTCATCGCCCTGATGAGCTTTCTTCTGTCGATGGGCCCGATTGCCTTTTTTCTTATCTTTGGAGTTTTCATTTTCATTAAAAGCGACACCCCGTTTCCTTATCTTAATAATATTTTGTTCCCAATCTTATAAATTACAATTTGCTCCACGCTGCTTATCACTTCCCCCTCGAATTCGAATGTCCGGTTGAGCGTCCCGAAACCTGAATGCGAAAAGGCTCCGCCGTGGGTGCTCACGTTGATTCCCCCGTTCGATATTTTTATCCTGTAATAATTGTCCGATATCGTCCTGGGGATTCCGATTGTCAGGGAGGAGTTGAATTCCCCCATCTTTGCCAGGTTTGCGATGTAAAGCATCACGTATTCCTTGACGGCGGTCAGCTGGTCATTGACGGTCACTTCAAGATACTGGTTCTGGTACATGGCGAAGATGGCGAAGGAGGCTATGAATATGGCGATTCCCATGGTGAACAGAAGCACCTGCTCAAAAACCAGAGTCTGTCCCTTCATATTTAATTATTAACGAGAATTTATAGTATATTCATCCCGATTTTCGAATAGACCAGATCATACCCTCTGTAAACGGATCCTCCGGGCACCTCCTGGAAGCCGTTGTAGAAAAGTATCACGCTCCCGGTGCCGTAATCCCCTCTATCGGGCGCAGTAAGGTTGATCTTGTAAGATTTCTCCTGGTCCTCGTTGTAAAGCTCCCTGTAAAGGAGGTTGAATCTCAGCCTGTAGGTGGAGCCCTTTGAAAACCCCTCCATCGTGATGACTCCGGG
>CAZEXF010000007.1:1439-18104 GCA_964516855.1 uncultured archaeon
CGGTGATTAGGGGCTGGGATATGGGGAATTCGTACGTTATCGAGTTCGTGCTTGCGTTCAGGTATATCTGGCCCTTTATTGGGGCCTCGATCCTGTCCTCGCATCCCCCGATCTCCCTGCAGGTTCTGGCGATGTCGACTATCTTCCGGTCCAGGTCCTCCATGAACTTCACTCCAGACACGTACTGGGTGATGGTGGACCTTTTCTCGATCAGGGGCATGCCGAACATGTAGGCGAATCCGATAAGGGAAATTACTATCCCCGATACCAGAACGAGTGATATCACCTGAACCTGGGCCTTGCGGAGCGACATAACAATTAATTGCCTTACGGATTATATATGTTTTAACCGCTGCCATGTTTTTCATTGTGACCCTTCCGATATACATGGGAAGGGCAGCTTTAAATTTCTGGAAGGGGTGGAAGGGATTTCGTTTTTTACGTTCGACTAATTTTTTGGAATATTCCATAGTAAATATATTTAAATGTAAGGAATATTCTATAAATATGGCCCCAAATTTTTTTGACATAAGCCCGGCAGGTGACGGCAAGGGAAAAAGGCTCGGGCATTTTACGCTAAGGGTTTTCAGTACTATCTGCAGCAAATGGCCGACCAATCCCATCGAGGTGGCAAAGGAGCACGACGAAGAGGGAAAGGCCAAAACCCTCTCCGCAAAGTATCTTTATCACTTCAACAAGCTCGAAAGGGCACACATGATCAAGATGAAAAAAATAGGTAACAGCTATGTTGCGTGGCCGGTGGACATGGAAAAACTGAGGGTCCTGCATGAAATGCTGAGCACGGAGGTTAAAGATGTTCGACATCGTTAAGAAGCTCATGTTTGCAAGGGAGATTGACTTCGAAGAGGGAAGCATCAAGCTTCTGGGTCACCCCATCGTGATGTGCCCCGTAACGACCTTTGTCGAGATGAGAAGGGTTCTGGAAAAAATTGATTCGGCCGCCCTCCTGTACCATGCATCAAAGAACAGCGGCCTGGGTTACATGAAAAACATGAAAAAGAAATTCGGAATGAAGTCGAGAGACCTTATGAAATGGGGGGTCAATACCATAAGCCTCGCAGGATGGGGGAAGACGAAGATACTGACTGCAGATTTCGATAAAAAGATTGCGCATCTCCTCCTGGAAGACTCCAGCTTCGTCCAGTGCTACGGAAAATCGAAGGAACCGGTGGATGACGTATTCAGGGGATATATAGCATCCGCGGCGACGATCTTCTTCAAAACAGATATGGATGCGATAGAAATTAAATGCAAGGCGAAAGGGGACCGGTTATGCGAAGTCGTGGCAAAGCCCAAGGGGAGTTTCGACATCAAAAAACCGGAGATAAGAAAACAGCTTCTCCTCAAAAAGGAATTCGGAATCCGGAAGGAAAATATAAACAAACATCCACATAAATAGATGTATATGTACCTGAAGTACCTGAGGGTCACGGTTCCCTATTACATGCCGATTGCCGTTCTCGGTCTCTTTCTGGGCGCCGTGCTGACAACGGGCATGATTCCGGATTTCAGGATCTTATATGCAGCAGCAGGCATTTGTTTCGTTGTGGGGGGATTCAACACCCTTAACGGGGTTTATGACCGAAACATAGACAAGATAAACAAACCGGACAGGCCGATAGCTAGCGGGGCGATGTCCCTGAGATCGGGACTTATTTATTCTTTAATACTGTATGTGTTCGCCCTCATCCTTTCGATACCGGTGAGTGTCCATTTCATGATAATAGTCATCCTGTCCATCGTCATCACGTCCTTCTATTCCATCCCATCCGTGTTCCTGAGGGGGAAATTCATAGTAAACACCCTCACCGGTTTGGTGTTTTACGGGATTCTCTGCCCCCTGGCGGGATGGGCTATGTACCCGTATCTCCCCGTCCCGGTATCCATGATACTTTTCGTATTCATTTTCGGTTCCGGCATTGCGATAACCAAGGACTTCCAGGATGTCCACGGGGACAGCGTCTACAGGATAAAGACCGTCCCGACAGTGATGGGAATACCCAAGGCCCTGGCCCTGATATCATCGCTGATAGTTTTTTCATTCGTTTACATGCTTCTGGCATACCTTGCCGGAATCATCGAGGTGAAATACCTGAGCGTCTTCATATTCATACCTTGGGCGGTTTATGCGGTAAGGGACCTGGACACTAAAAATAGCGACAAGGTCTACTTCATGAAGAACATGCTGCTCGCGATATCGGTAGAGCTGCTGATAATAATCGTGACTCTTATGTAGGCGGGATCACGAGGCTGACCGACAAGGTCATGATGGCGGCCAAAATATAAAATGTGGATATATGAAGGCTCAGAGGGAGACCTTTTTTACCGTAAGCCCCTTGTTTCCAATTTCCAGCTTGTAGGCGTCCGTCTCGTGCTTCGTCCTTCTCATCTTCCTGACCATGACCGACCTGTCGGAGACCTCTCCCAGTCCGAGGAACGTAAGGACCACGATGCCGTCGACCACGAACTCGGTCACGCCGTCCCTTGTCAGGGATTTCATGCTCTCCGGGATTTCCGCCGTGATCAGGGAGGTCACTCCCGCATCCTTTATCATCTTGGTGAGCTGGTAGAACTTCTTCCTCATCGAGGCTTCGTCCTTTATGTAGAGCCCCATCAGGGATATGGGGTCTATTACCGCCCTTTTTGCCCTGATGGATTTTATAGCCTCCACCAGGGTGGCGGAGATGTCCGCCACCTCGAAGGGGTTCTGGTAGACTATCTTCAGCTTGTTCGACTTCTCGTATTTATCGAGGTCCCATCCGTATATCTTCATGTCTTCCTTTATGTCCCGGGGATCCTCCTCCATGGTCAGATAAACGCAAGGCTCGTTGTTTCTGAGGCCCTCGAGAAGGAACTGTACGCAGAAGGTTGTTTTTCCCGTGCCGGTACCTCCGGAAACAAGATTGGCGGAACCCTTCACGAAGCCCCCGGCGATGAGCCTGTCGAGCCCGGGAACCCCTGTTTTCACCCTTTCAATCATATGATATTCTTCGATTCGCCTACTTAAATTATTTCTTTCTCTCTATCAGGTAATTGGCGAAGTCCTCGAGCATGTCCCTGAGACCCTCCGGGAATCCGGAAACGATTTCCTTTGCCTCTTCGATGAGCGACCGGGCCCTCTCTTTCGCGTAATCAATCGACCCGGAACTCTCGAACATCTCCTTTACCCTTAAAACGTCTTCCTCTGTTGTTCCGCTCCTTTCCCTGTTCAGGATTTCCAAAAGGATTTCCCTGTCTTTCTGAGAGCATTTGGAGAGGCAGTGGATGACCATGAGAGTTCTTTTCCCTTCCCTTATGTCGCAGCCTATCTCCTCCCTGCCCTTCCCTTCCGAGAGGTCGAGCATGTCGTCCGCTATCTGGAAAGCCGGCCCCGCCTTTATCCCGAATTCCTTCACCCCTTTTATCATTTCCTCTCCGGCTC
The DNA here is from genome assembly GCA_964516855.1 of uncultured archaeon. Lineage (GTDB taxonomy): Archaea > Aenigmatarchaeota > Aenigmatarchaeia > QMZP01 > QMZT01 > CAZEXF01. Next base: position 4,882 of record CAZEXF010000007.1, read on the forward strand.
CGGCCACTATCAGCCCCCCGATGATCGGGTGCATGAAATAGTAGGCGGTCTTCCCCTCGATGGTCCTGAAATAGTCCTCCTCCGAGGGGGAGTCGTTGTCCCTCAGGTTGATGTCCATGGCCTGGCCCTCGGCCGTGCGGGAGCACGTGAAGATGGTCTCTTCTATCAGCCTCAGTATCGTGCTCCCGTCAAGGCCCCTCTCCCTGCTCTTGAAAATGAGGCCGTATACCTTCTCGGACATGTAATCCCCGACGTTGATCCCGTGGGCCAGCCCGAATTTCTTCCATACCGCGGGCCTGCTCCTCCTGACATCGTCCATGTCCTCGATGTCGTCATGGACAAGGAACCAGTTGTGCATTATCTCCACGGAAGCCGCGAAGGGGAGCACCTTCCCGATGTCCCCTCCCATGGCTTCGCACGCCATTATGGCCAGGACGGGCCTGATCCTTTTCCCGCCGGTGTCCATGTGGTACCAGACGGCGTCGTTGAGGTTCGGTATCCCCTTCCTGGGGATCACCCTCTCTATCTCTTTCTCTATCAGCGGACCCTTCTCCCTCAGTATCCTCTCGACCCTTTCCAGCATGGAATCACGATGATTACTGAATTGAATCGTTTCTTTATAAAATTTCAATCACAAGATTAAAACAATCTTTCGGGTGATAGTCACGAACGTCGTTTCCCTCGGAAAAATCGAAGAAGGCAGCAGGAATCTCGGGGAGAAAGCCACCAGCCTTTCGAAGATGCTCGGCCAGGGAATCCCCGGCAGCAGGGGATTCGTCGTTACCGACGAGGCCTGCGAACTTTTTATGAAAAACAACCGTCTCGAGGAGGGACTGAACGACGTCCTCTCGGAGGTGGACGAGGGGGACGTGGAACAGCTGATCCGGGCATCCAAAGGCATCAGGGAGATGTTCGGGGACGCCCGCTTCCCGGACTCCCTCGAGAAGGAGATATCGGACGCCTACAACGAGATGTTCGTGAGCGTCGAGGCCAAGGAGATAGGCGGCGCGGCCCTCGATTTCATAAAGGCCGGCAGGGACCTGATAAGCGTTTCCGTCCGCCCCTCCCCGCCGAAACTGGACAATTCCTGCTCAACCGGGATATACGAGGCGCAGCTGAACGTGTCCGGAATGAGGAACCTCTTCGAAAGGATCAGGAAGGCATGGTACTCCGCATACACACCGAAGGCCATCTACTACAGGAGAAAGAGGTCGCTTCCGGACATCTTCCCCTTGTCTGTTATCATCCAGAAGATGGTCAACCCGGAGAAATCCGGGACCGCCACGCTGGTCAACGGTCATGTCGTAATCGAGGGTAATTTCGGCCTGGGAATCTCCATATCCGAGGGGATCGTCTCCCCCGACAGGTACGTCCTTGAAAAGGATTCGGGAAGACTGGAGGAAAAGTCCATAGGGAAGAAGGCATGCTATTTCACGAAGGACGAGGCAACGGGAGATACCAGGAAGGAGATGAGCTTCAGGGAGAAGGCCGGTTCTCAGCTGCTGAACGGGGAGGAGATCGGCTCCGTTTTCAGCCTCTTCCGGAAGGTCTATGACATCTTTTCCAGGCCGGTATCGATCGACTGGTCTTTCGAAAGAGGCCGCGTCTTCCTTCTTCAGGTCAGGTCCTTCTCATGGGAGCAGGAACTCTCTCCCGTCCGCAATGAATGCATCCCCGTATCCCCGGGGACGGGGAAGGGAACCGTCAGGAGGATCGAGAGCGTAAACGATTTCAGCGGGCTGGGAGAGGGGAAGATCGCGGTCTCCAAGAACCTTTCCACAGACCTCGTCCTTCTCCTGGGAAGGATATCAGGCCTGATAACGGAGAACGGATGCCTGGGGTCGAACCTCTCGTGCCTGGCAAGGGAGTTCGGGGTCCCCTGCATATCCGGAATGGAGATGGCCTCCCTGGAGAACGGAAAGACGGTGACCGTGGACGGGAGCGGGGGGTCCGTAAGCGTGGAGAGCCCGGAAGTGCAAAAAGCTCCCGGAGGGGACTGGATAAAGGATTATGAAATAGTGGACAGCGGCAACCTCACCGGGACAGAGGTGAAGGTGAATCTTGATTTTTCCAAGGAGTTCGACACCGGAAAGGATTTCGACGGGATCGTGGTCAGGCCCGAAAGGCTTTTCGGGGACCGGGACCCGCTTGTCCTTGCCCGGACAAACCCTGACGAGTTCTCGGGAATACTCGGCAGGGTAGGGAACCTGGTCAGGGAGGTCTACCCGAAAATGGTCTGGTACGTCCTGATGACCCCCTCCCCGGGAGGGGAGCAGGGAGAGGAGAACCCCCTGCTCGGGATGAGGGGTGTGCGATCGATACTGGAGAACCGGGACATGCTGACAAAGGAGCTGGAGCTCATAAGGGAACTCCATTCGGAGGGGATGAACAACATCGGGATAATCGTCCCTTTCGTCTCCAGCAGCGCGCAGCTGAGGTCCGTCCGAAACCACGTCCCGCCCTCGGTCAGGACGGGCATAGAGGTCAGCACCCCGAACGTCTGCTTCGAGGCGGACTCCTTCCTCAGGGAGGAGGTGGACATCTTCCTTGTCAACCTCAGGGAACTGTCCCAGTTCGCCCTGGGCGTGGATCCCGGGAACCCGAGGGTTTCGGACCTCTTCTCAGAGAATTCCGTTCCGGTCATCCGGATGATCGAGAACCTTATAATGGACTGCAGGCAGAGGCACATCGAGACCTCCGTCCTCCTGAGAGGCTACGACCAGCAGCTGGTCGAGAGGCTCATCCTGGCCGGGGTCGGCTCCGTCACCCTGGACCCGGAATTCCTGGAGACCGGAAAGAACGATATCTCCAGGGTGGAGAGGAGGATGCTCCTCGAAAGGGTCAGGAATCCCGGTCCTTCCTTTTCTTCCCCCGAAAGAGGGCACGGATGGGAGCGGTGATCAGCTTGATTATGCCGAATCCCGTCCGGACGAAGCTGTAGAGGAAGAAAAGCCCGACCCCTGTCACCGCGAACCAGAGTATGTTCCAGACGGTTATGGGTATCTCGAATCCCAGGAAATAGTTCGCGAATATCGGGAAAAGGGCCGCCACGAGTCCTATCACGGCCGCCTTTGCCAGTATCTTGACGACCTTGTAAGCGATGACGATGAAAATGACCATGATCACCAGGAAGGCGAGCATGGTCGGGTCGGAAAGGAACTCCTCTATCATATTAATATTTGGAGCGAATATTAATAATGGATCTCGAAGGGAATCTCAGGGAGGAAACCGGGAAATGGCTCCTTAAGATCAGGGAGGAGATGAAGTCCGTCCAACTGAAGGACCGTTCGAAAGAGCGGTTTCTCGAGAACGTAAACGCCTACATCCAGGATTCCGAATACTTCCTCAAGAAGAACGACCTGATCCGCTCCTTCGAGGCGGTCATCTGGGCATGGAGCCTCCTGGAAACCGGAAGGGAGCTGGGCTTTTTCTGAAGAATCAGGAATACGGCGGCATGTCATTAAGCGGCAGAAGCAGCGGAATAAGGCAGCGTTATTTCACCATAAAGCGGATTATAGATTGCTATATGCTGTCCCGGTTCAGCCACTCCTTCGCAGGACGGCATGTTCAGGGATGCGCTGCTCGTGTCTCCCGCCTGGAAACTGGGGTTCTGCCACTGGGTATGCACGTACGTGGAACTGCAGCCGCTGCAGTAGAAATTATCTATCTGGACGTTGCCGCAGGATTTGCCCGTTTCCTTGACGTAAACCCTGAACCTCTCCACCCCTGACTGGTATCCGTATTTGTTGCAGGCGGCGCAGAGGTTGCTGTATTTGGCCTCCATTGCACGATAAGTGGAATAGCTGTCGGCAGTCGTGAGCCTCCTTGTACCTACTGTTATGTAAAGCTCGGGGTTCGCCAGGAGCCCGGACGTCCCTAACGCCGTCGTTCCCGACTGGTAGACCGATCCAGCCATGCTCGTTATCGAGTCCCCTATGTTGTCCAGCCTGTTCAGGCACTGGTCTATCTGGCTCATGGCATATCCCGCCCCGTATATGCCGGATGCCGTGTTGCCGTACGCCCCGTAATATCCCGTCGTCCTCTTCATGTTGTTGAGGCACATCTGCAGGGACATTATCTCTATCAGTATCTGGCTGGCCCGGAACAGGTAGGGGGTGATCGATCCGAGGAACCCGCAGATGTCGGCGATCGTGTCGGTTCCCTTCTCGATCGTCCTTCCGATGTCGCCGAAGGTCCCCTCTTTTCCGAATACGTCCATCAGCCCCCCGAGCACCTTCGGGATCACGCACGTAATCAACGCTATCCTGGCCCCCTCAAGAGCGATGTCCAGGTATTCGTCCTCGTTCTTGACCTTCTCGCTTCCTCCGAAGGCGGCAATAGTGACACCGAGGAGGGCGGCAATTCCGACAACGGCGGCAACCGTCCCCCATGTTCCCAATTTTGCCTGATCTCTGAGGACGTCGATCTGGGTCTCGATATTGGCACTCTCGATAGTGTAGTCTTGGTTGATTTCCCTAAGTGAATTTATTCTTTTATTATTCTCTTCCAATTCGTTTGTTAATCTATCAATAATTTCTTGGTTAGGTATGATTTGATCACTATCATATCTGCCTAATTGATCATTTATTTGTGCATTTTTTGCCTTCAACTCCGCAATTATCTTATCATTCTGGGCATACTGCTCCATGTTCTCCCTCTTCTCGCCCGTCTTTTCCACCTGCTCCTGCTCCTCTGGCTTGTCGATGGCGTTCCAGATTTTCACGGTGGCGTAGCATGTGACGCAGTATCCGGCCATGTAAAGCACCCCCCGGATGATCTTGTCCACGGTGTTCACCATCTCGTCCATCTCCTTCTGGGCCTGCTCCCTGTCCACCATGGACTGGGCCTTCTTGGGGACGACCGTGATCCCGGAGAGGGTCACGTGGCCCGTTTCGTACACCAGGTTGCTCGCGTACTTGTAGAAGAGCGTGATGTTCGGGCTGCCTATGGTGAAGGATTCGAAGGTCTGATCCGGGTCCTTGTCGACTTCCTCGATCAGGGGTATCCTCGGGCCCACGTCGATGTTGCACTTCAGGTTGGTTCCCGTGAGGCTCCTCGGGCAGGATATCCCTATGTCCGCGTAGGAGTCCCCCCCGGCCAGGACTATGTCCTGCTGGTATACGTTAAGGTCGGATATGTCTCCCGTCCCCCTGTTTACCATCCTTATGGTGGTGTTCAGCCTGGAGGGATCGAGGGAGCAGTAGCCGGAATAGTCATTGACCATGCAGTTTATCTCGGTAAGGGTGTCGGTGCCCTCGGGAACTATGTTGAACTCGCTGACGTCTTTCCTTACCTGGAGCTCGATCTTCCCTTTCGCCTGCTTTCCGGAGGAGGATGCGACAAGCTCGAGCGTCCCGTATCCCGGGTCGGACTCGTCCCCGGCGCACCTCTGGAAGAGGCTGTTCTGAACGTAGAGGTTGCACTTGTAGAATTCCTTCCTGTGGGCCCCCTCGGTCACGTAGTCCTTGAGCTGGCATATGGTCGCGTTCTCCCTGGGGGTGGATCCCCTCCCCTTTGTCAGCTTCCCGCTGGAATCCTGGGCATCCAGGACGAAAGACCATGTTATCTCGTCGTCAGGGGTGCCGTGGAGAAGGTCCGCGTTTTCGATGGTGACCGTCTCTCCGCTGTCCTCTCCCAGCTCGATGTTGTTCGATGTGAGGCAGTTGATTATCTGCGGATAGAGTTCCATGACCCCGTTACTGTCAGAATCGGTCAGGCTCTCCGCATCCGTGAACGTTATGTACGAGGTGAGAGGGGGTGCCTCCACCGGCAGCGTATGCGAGCCGGTAAGGGTGACGGGCTGCCCGCTTCCCGCCCTGACGGAGAACTTCAGGAACAGGGGGTAGCCTATCTCCCCCTCCCCGGGCGCGAGCTCACCGCTGCCGCAGTCGGTCAGCTCGATGAACTTGTCCGTGGGTATCTTGCAGGTTACGGTGGATCCGGCGATCGAGCATCTCTGCACGTCTCCGCTGACCCTTATCCCTTTGAACGTGATGTTCTCCCCCATCAGGGAGATGCCCGTGCTGGGGACGTTCAGGAGCCTTGCCACTATGGTCACCTGGGAAGGGTTGGCCTGGGAATTCTCCGGGCAGTAGAGCTTGTCGGGAGTGACCTGCTGTATCTCCATGGATTTCTCGAGCGCCACCACGTCCACCGTGAAGGACTCCGAGGTCTCCTTTGTCTCCCCTCCTTTCGTAACCCTGAGTTTCAGCGTGACCTGGGTCTCGGTCGCCTGGGCGTTGCTGGGGACCGAGATGGTGACCGGGCATTCGTAAAGGTCGACGTTACCCTCCATAAGCCCGCAGTTCCGGCCGGATATCCACTGGTCCGACATCACGGAAACGGTGGACGAGGGATCGACGTTTCCGGTCTCCACGGTAAGAATCACGTCGGAGGAATTCCCCTGCAAGACCTGCACCAATTCAGGATTGATCGATTTTATCTCCGGAAGGGTGACGGAGGCGTCCAGCAGGGATATCTCCTTTGTTGAGATCAGCTGGGTCCCCTGTATGGAAAAGGTCGCAGTGATGCTGTTGTAGCCGTAATCCTCCGGTACCTCAAAGGACGCCGTGCACTCGTAGAAGTCCATGTCTGCCCCCTCCTTCGTCGGCTGGCAGGACATCCTCTCGTTGAGCTTCGAAAGGTATGAATACTGGAACACGGGACTGGAATCCACGTATGACGGGTGGAATATGTAAAGCCTGACGGAGGCCTGGTTCACCTGGCCCTTTGTCATGGGATCGGGAGCGACGTTGAAAACGGTCATGCTCGGGATGGGGAGGATCACGGAGGTCTTCTGGAAGTTGGAGGTGAGGGTCTCTGACGTGTAGGTAAGCCTCAGCTGGACGTTGACGCCCTGCTTCCGGAGAGAACACACCTTCTGTTCAGGAATCATGCAGGTGTACGTGGACCCCGATTTGGAGCATCCGGCCTCCTCGAAGCTCGTCCCGTCGAACGAATATTCGTACTTGGTCGGGGATTCCTGGATGTTGTCCGCCCTGGCCCTCACCGTCATGGAGCCCTCCGAACTGCAGTCCACCGGGCTCACGTAGGTGATCGTTAGCTCCGGGCCCGGAGGCGGGGATCTAACCTGGAAATAGTCCTTTGAGGTGAGGGTCTTCTGCTCGCCTTCCAGGAAGCCGTCAAGGGCGAAGGTGACCTCATAAGGCCCCTCAAGCCCTGCGGTGATCTCGAAATCGACCGGGCACTTGTAATATTTCCTGTTGTCCGATTCGTGATACAGGGGACAGGTGACAGATTCGAACCCCTTTCCGAGGTATTTGAACTTGAAGCCGCTGTTCTGGTAAGTGAAGGTCTCGGGGTAATTTATGTGTAGAATCACCTCTGAAGAGGTGGTCTCGCCGGCCGTGAGGGTTTCCGGCGTGAGGGTGTCTATGCTCATGCTGGGCGGCGGGAAGGTCACGAAAAGTTCGACCGAACCGGATTCCACCGTTGCCGAGTCATAGGTGAACCTGAACCTCGGGTTGAGGTTCTCGTTGAGCAGTGAGCATATGTCCGACTCCTCTATCGAGCAGGAATAGACGTTCCCGAAGGGGGCGGAGCAGGAAAGGGTCTTCCATTCATTCCCGTCCAGGGTGTACTCCTTCCTGGGCGAACCGGAGGGCGGGTTGTTTATCCTCAAAAGTGCCATTATCTGGGTGTCCATCCCGCAGTCGAAGGGGTTCGGGCTGAAGCTGTCGATGACCATGGAGGGGGCGGCCTTCTTGAGGTTGACCGGGAAGGTCGAGAAAACGTCCGTCCCGTCGGAATACGTGAAGTGGAGGGTGACCTGGGAAGTGGAGGGCGCCGGGCATAAGGGAAAATTGGAAACGGGAACGGAGCAGTTGTACTGGTATGTCCCCGCCCTGGTGCAGACCATGAGGCTTTCCGAAGGACTGACGCCTTCCACCTCGTAATAGAATGACTCGTAGAAACACTCGGCCTGTCCGCAGTCTATCATGCTCGTGTTCTCCACGTGCACGTCCACGGTGAGGGACTGGTCGCTGTCGCAGGTCAGGGTCTGGTCCCATCTGTCTATAACGAGCCTTGCGCCGGTGAGCCCGCCCGAACCGGAGTCCCCTCCCGTGGAATAGAAGGCGACGGGATTCGATGTCTTCCCGTCCCCGCCGAAAACGAACGACCATTTCTTGGAGGATGTCTGGATCTCCCTCCCCGAGATGATGTTGGTGGAGAATACCGGGTTCGCCGTCCCCGAGGGGTCGAGGTCCTCGTCGTTCGCCAGCAGCTGGTAGAGCCTGTCCGTCGCGGAGGTCCCGACAAGGGGGATGACCGTCCGGTTCGCGTAATTCATCGGAACCCTTCCGTAATTGTCCAGATAGTTCTTGAAGGAACCGGAGGACACGGATGGGTTCAGGTACATGTTCATCTTCCCCAGGTCATAGCTTTCTGTCTGGAAATTCTCCGGGCCGGTTCCGGATCCCGTCCTGGTGACCGTGTCCCAGCTTCCCGTCCACACCGTCCTTCCGGCGACGTCCATCTTGACCAGGGTCAGGAAATTCGCGACGCCTCCGACATTCACGTCGGACCATTTCAGCTCCTCCTCGTGGGTGGGGATCGATCCGGAGGAGACGTATCCTATGTGAGGGGGGTCCCCCCTCTGGATGCACTGGACGGGATTGTAATCCCTGCAGACGTAGAAGTACACCTTCTTCATGCCTATCCCGCCGTCAAAGGGGGAGAAGGACGCCTTCAGGAAATGGGTGTTCAGGGCGTAATCGTATGTGAATGCGAAGGATTTCGAGATGTAATCGTCAAAGCTTTTCATATCCCCGTCCACCGTTTCACCGGCATCCGTGATGATGCTGATCTGGAAGGCGCTGACAAAGGCCGTGGATATCATCAGGTACGAGGCAACGACTGCAAAAATCTGCAACGGTATCAGGTACCAGTTCATTTTCAAGTTCATGGTTAACACGTCGAAGTCTGCTCCTCCGTACTTATCGGGTCTATGCCGCATTCTGAAAGCGCATTTGATATCTTTATGATCTCGGTCTGGTTGAGTGAATATTCCAGGCCCTCCATTACGGCGGCATACACATATAATTCTTGGTCGTTCTCGGTTAAATCAAGCGTGGAATTCACCATGCCTATCAAATTGCCGTCGATGTCCTGCGTGAGTATGATTACATAATAATCGTTCGGGAACATGGTCTCTATGGTGACCGTGTCCACCGCTTTCATTTCCTCGTCCATCAGGGACAGCATGAAGACGCTGTCCTCGGGGCCCAGGGCAACGGCCGGGTAAAGGTTCAGGGTGGTCTTTGCCTCATCGAATTCGGTGATCTTTTTCGGGGAGCCTGACACGGAATAGCTGTCATACACCATGTATTGTCCGTCCATCCCTCCCCCGGTCCCCCCTACAGGGACGCCGTAGACGTTCACGGTGACGCCGCTAATCACCCTTTCCATGGTGACCGAAAGGTTTTCGAGGGCCGTCCCGCTCATGTAATCCGCGTATGTTTTGTACCCATCCTTGTAGATGTTCAGGGCTGCCCCGATGCAGGGCGTCATGCCCGTTAGTATTCCATCTGAATCCGTCTTCCCGATGCTGCAGCTTCCGAAAATCCCGGTCGCGTCCTCCACCGGGTCCCCGTATATATCCCTGACCGTGACGTTCACGGCGCAGTCCGCGCCTTCCACGCAGAACTCATGGTAACCGGTCCGGTTCCCTTCCGGGGAGCCGCATCCGGCCTCGTTGTCAATTACGGTGGTCATGTAGGCGAAATCGAAAATCTTTCCCGATACCTTGTCCTTCACCCTCACGATTATGGGGTATCTGAAAGAGTAGCGGACGTAATATTCCGACATGCAGGCGGGAACAGAGGGATAGATGATCGTGGGTATCGATACCAGAGGGTCAGGCGACATGAAGAAGTTCCGGCCGAGGTCCCATCCGGGAGGGTAGACGAACGTCGGCTCGATGTTCGGGTATCTTTTCCCGCCCACGGTGTTGAAATAGAACTGGTCGCCCGATACGGGGACGTTGTTCCAGGATATCGCATTGGCGACGTGATCACTGATAAGGTTTTCCATTGCCGGCAAAAGATCGCTCCTTGTCTTCATAAGAATGTTTCCGCATCCTGTCCTGATTCCCGCCACGGGAAGCCAGTCCTCACCTCCCCCGTTCTGGTCCTGCTCCAGAAGGTAGGTAAGGGAGATGGTCTCGAAGAGGTCCTCCTGGTGGGCCTCGGTCGCGAAATTCACCGAGAAGTCGAACACGTCGTAAAGGTCGGTGGGGACCGAGATCTCGTACGGCTGGGGGATACTATACCCCTCGACCTCCGTGGGAAGGTCGACCTTAACGTCCAGCCTGCCTTTCACCAGGTTGGGGGTCACGTCCATCCTGTCCAGTGAAAGGGCGGCCTCCTTTCCGAAGAAGTCCATCGTGGCTGAAAGCCGGTCTTTCAGGTAGCTCTCTATCCCGTCCTCGATCTCCCCCTCTATGTCCGGCGTGTTAAGCCCGTCGCAGTCCCTCCAGACGGGGACCTCGGAGAAGCCGTAGGTTATGGTGTCTTCCGGGTTGAAAAATCCTCCCTGGGAGTAGATGGTGTCAAGGGTCTCCACCGCGCCGGACCTGATCACCTCGACGATCGAGTTCTTGATCGTCTCGTACTGCTTCTCCGTGCCCGTGGCCGGCGGCTGGATGATCCCGGACTGGAGGGCCACGATCCCCCCGACCACGGCAATAATTATTATTGCAAAAATGACAATGAATTCGACCTGGGCTTTCAAAACCATATTATTATTTTCTTTCTTCTGACTTATATTATTATAATACAGTTACGGATTAACGGGTGGAGGATTTTTACGTCCATGAGCTGTAGTCCGTCCATCCGACGCATTCGGTGCCTTCGACCGCGGCCTGCTCCGAGAAGCTTATCGCCTCCAGTCCGCACTTCCCCAGCTTGTCCATCAGCTTGTCCATCTCGCCGGGGTCAAGAGCGATCTCGCCGGACCTTTTCGCGATATCCTCGTAGAGGTTTATGCCGAAGGGCATAGCCGTGACCAGGGGGTCGCCCAGGAGGTCCTTTCCGGCATAGATGTAGGAAAGCACCACGGGCACGTAGACGAACATCTCTTCGTGGTTCCCTGTGTTCAGTTCCGAAAAATCTATGTATCCCGTCTCGAACTCCCCGGCAGATGTCCTGTTCCTGGCGATTCCCACGACCTCGAAGGTCCCGTGGGACAGGCCTGCCGTGGTGACGTTCCTCGCGGCCTCCCCGGAGGTGAAATTCACCACGTTTGTGATGAGCATGTTGACGTATTCCCCGGTGAACATGTTCCTTTCGGTCGGCCTGAAGGTGATGTATAGCCCAGTCCGGTTGAACTCGTCTATCGGTCTGATGCCTACGCCGCTGTCGTAGTAATATCCGTCAAACCTCCCCGGATTGTCAGAGTCATAGACGGATGCCCTCAGGGGAAGGCCGTAGAAGTGGATGGTCACGTTCTTCATCCTCCTGATCCGGATGGTCCTGTTGACCAGCTCGTGATAGGAGGTGAAGTCCCCGAAGCTCCTGAACCCCTCCCTGGAGACGGATATCTCGCTCACCCCGCAGGGGACGTTGGCCTTTAAATTCCCGCGGGCATCGGTGGTCCCCAGGTCGCATTCCTGGAAGACCACGCTGGCGTCCGGGACCCCCTCCCCTTTCTCATCGATGACGGTGATGTTTATCATGCACCCGGCATCTAGGCACATCTCGTTCCTGGCCCCGCCCTCCAGCATCCCCCCGCAGTCCCCCGGCCGGTTCCCGTCTATCTCGACCATCATTGCGAATTTGAACCACTGGCCAAGTACTTCGTCCCGGACCGCCGCCACCAGGGGATAGCGGAAGGAATAGGTCACGCCGTATACGTCTATGCAGACGAGGGGCATGGGGATGGAGATCTCCCCCGTGTCAACGGAAAGGGGCTTCGGCTGTATCTTTACGGGGTCGGGGGAGAAGAAAAGGCTTGAGTCGAGATTCCAGTCATCCTCCGGATAATCCATCATCATCTGCAGGTCGTAGCTCTTCCCCCCGACCGTCTGTATGACATAGAAGGGGTTGGAGGCGCTCCTGAGGGGTTTGACATTAAAGAGGAAATGGCCGGCGTTGTAATTCAGGACGCTCTCGACCGAGGGGACTATCTGGTCCCTCCCGATCACACTGTTCTTCTCGCACCCCACCTCCGTCCCGATGAGGGGGGCGTACCGGGTGGAATAGGGATTGGAAAAGAAGAGCGAGGTGAGGGTGATCATCTCGAAGAACCTGCTTTCCCCGGCGTCATTCACGAAGTCCTTCGAAAAATCCATTATCTCCCTGAGGTCGGATTCTGTCTCTGCGGTGTACGGCATGGGCATGTCATACCCCTCGACGCTGGTCGGGAGATAGAGTTCCACCAGAACCCTGTCCCTGAGTATCTTCACCCCGCTCTGGATCTCCCCGAAATCAAAGACCGTCCGTTTCCCGAAGAAGAACTCCTCTTCCCCCAGGTTTTTGCTCACGTACTGGCTTACGCCCAGGGCTATCTCCTCCTCGATGTCGGGTACCGAAAGCTTCCCGCATGCCTGCCAGACCGGCACGGTGACCGGACCGTATTTCACCGTTTCCACGCCCGACAGGCTTATGTAACCTCCCTGGTCGTAGACCTTCACCATCACCTCGGTGAGGCCGGCCTTTATCAGGTTGTTGACGGAATCCTTTATGGTCTTGGCCTCCTGCTCTATCCCGGTTGGGACGGAAACGTCCGTGACGAACTGGGAGAGTAAGAAGACTATTGCTACAAGTACCACGAGTACCAGCCCTGCAATGGCCACGAATTCCAGCTGTCCTTTCCTTCTCATATCCAATCACGCGTCCCGTTCTCGTAATCCAGCCTGTAAGAGGCGAACCCGTAGGTGTAATCCACAACGAAGTCGTATTCTCCCGAGGGATGATATCCGGGCGACACGGTGAAAACATCATCCGGATCATAGGGCCCGATCGTCCCGTTCACGCCGGGAAGCACAAGGTTCGGAGGGGAGCCGTCAGGCCCCGTGATCATGATCTCCCTCACCCCGACGTGGGAGAGGTTCATCCTTTTCAGGTCATAGTCTATGTAGAAGCCCTCCCCCGAATATACCGTTTCGTTGTATTTCAGGAGCGAACCCGAAGAGGCCGACCTGAAGAATACCGAGGCGGTCGGCATCCGGAGCCCGCTCCCGAAGAGCGAGAATATGCTCGTCC